>JAZRNC010000027.1:0-7711 GCA_045647965.1 Eubacteriales bacterium
TATACTCGGCGGAACGGGTTCAAGTAAATCAACGCTTGTTCAGCTTATTCCAAGATTGTATGACGTTTCCGAGGGGGAAGTACTAATCGGCGGACGTGACGTGCGCGATTATCACATAAAATCCCTTCGTGATGCTGTGGCGATGGTCCTTCAAAAGAATCTTATATTCTCTGGTACGATTAAAGAAAATCTGAAATGGGGCAACGATCATGCGACGGATGAAGAAATCAAAGAAGCGTGTCGTCTGGCGCAAGCACATGATTTTATTGAATCTTTCCCGGATGGATACGATACGGTGATCGAACAAGGCGGTACAAACGTTTCCGGTGGACAGAAACAGCGTTTGTGTATTGCCAGAGCTCTACTCAAAAAACCGAAAATACTTATTCTTGACGACTCCACGAGTGCTGTGGATACCAAAACGGATTCTCTCATTCGCATGGGACTGAAGCAGTATATTCCCGAGACGACGAAAATTATTATCGCTCAGCGTGTGTCGTCCATTCAGGATGCGGATATGATTATCGTTATGGATAACGGCAAGATATCCGCCGTGGGAACACATGACGAACTTTTGAAGTCTTGTGAAATTTATAATGATATATATAACCAGCAGACGAGCGGAGGTGGGGACGATGAATAATAAAGAAAAGCAAGTTCGAAAGATCGATTTTGCCACTTTTGGCAGACTTCTCAAAATGCTCTTTGGCTATTATCCCGTTCTCGTTCCGATAACAGGCGTATGTATTTTGTTTTCGGCTGGCGTATCTGCTGTTCCTGCCATTTTTATACAAAAAGTCATTGCTATCATTGAAACGTGGTATGTTTCGCGCAACTGGGAAGCGGCAAAAGAGGAAATTTTTCCAGCGATAATTTTCCTTGCAGTAATGTATTTCCTTTCTCTCATCTCGATTACATTATGGAATCAGCTTATGGCGTATATCACCCAAGGATTTCTTTGTAAAATGAGAAAGACTATGTTCGATGGGATGCAGAGTTTACCGATCAAGTATTTTGATACAAACAAGCATGGCGATATTATGAGTCGATACACGAACGATATCGATACGCTCCGTCAGCTTGTCTCACAGTCTCTGCCGACTCTTTTACAGGCGGGGGCCATTGTAATAACGGTATTCTTTATTATGCTGTATTACAGTATTTGGCTTACATTGATTCTTCTCCTTGGCGTATGTGCAATGATGTTCGTTTCCAATCGAATTGGAGGTGGCTCTGCCAAATACTTCATACGTCAGCAGAAATCCATCGGAAAAGCCGAAGGATTTATTCAGGAAATGATGACGGGGCAGAAGGTAATCAAGGTTTTCTGTCACGAAGAGGAGTGCGAAAAAGACTTCGATCGGATTAACGAGGAGTTATTTGAGGATAGTTATCGTGCTCACGCGTACGCAAATACACTCGGACCGATTATTATGAATATCGGCAACATGCTTTATGTTTTAATTGCGATGTGTGGTGGTCTTTTTCTCCTTTCAGGACTTCCGAATTTCAGCATTTCGGGCATGACGTTCAATATCAGTATTCTCGTGCCGTTTCTCAATATGACTAAGCAGTTCACAGGTAACGTGAACCAGGTGTCGCAGCAGATAAACTCCATCGTTATGGGACTTGCCGGCGCGCAGAGAATTTTCTCACTGATGGATTCGATCGCCGAAGTTGACGAAGGATATGTGACCCTCGTAAATGCAGAAATTTCAGAAGATGGCAGTATACGTGAATCCGATAAGCGTACGGGCAAATGGGCTTGGAAGCATCCGCACGGTGACGGCACGACAACATACACCGAATTAAAAGGAGACGTTCGCCTCTTTGACGTTGATTTTGCGTACGAAGAAGGTAAAACGGTTTTGCACGATATATCGGTTTATGCAGAACCCGGTCAGAAGGTTGCCTTTGTAGGCGCGACGGGGGCCGGTAAAACGACGATAACAAATCTGATCAACCGATTCTATGATATTGCGGACGGAAAGATTCGTTATGACGGAATCAATATCAACAAAATAAAAAAGTCCGATCTTCGTCGCTCTCTCGGTATCGTTCTTCAGGAAACGAATCTATTTACTGGTACGGTAATGGAAAACATTCGTTACGGACGTCTTGATGCCACCGATGAAGAATGCATACAAGCTGCCGTTCTCGCGGGTGCGGATGACTTTATTACACGACTTCCAAACGGCTACGAAACCGAGCTTACCAATAACGGTGCAAATCTGTCGCAGGGACAGCGTCAGCTTCTTGCCATCGCGCGCGTAGCGGTCGCAGATCCCCCTGTAATGATTTTGGACGAGGCTACGTCCTCCATCGACACAAGAACCGAGGCGATCGTTCAGAGAGGCATGGACGAGCTTATGAAGGGACGTACGGTATTTGTTATTGCTCACAGACTTTCAACCGTCAAGAATTCCAATGTTATTATGGTACTCGATCACGGAAGGATCATCGAACGTGGGGATCACGAAAGCCTGATTGCAGAACGTGGCACATACTATCGTTTGTATACAGGTGCGTTTGAACTCGAATAAAAAAGTAAAAGCAGGAACCCAAATTCCTGCTTTTTTTATATTCGAAAATTGAAAAATAGCCGATATGTAATATTATTTGCGGCTCATTACTTTGGCTGTGCAAAAATTGATTCCCGAAAATACTTGACATGCCATCGAAACCACGAACATTAGCGGTAACGGCAGAAAACCTGCTAATATAGTTGCAAGCATAACACCGGCGTTTTGTATGATCATTCTCCATGCATTGTAGATTCCGGCAATTTCTACGGGTACCACATAGAGTAGAGCTGCCGGAACTGCATAGTCGATGAGCGTACGTCCAAAAAAGAGAAGCGCATACATAACCAGATACAGAATCGGTTGGTCTTTTATAAGGAGCAAAGGAAACGTTATGTAGAAAAGACTACCAACGAGGATTACAAAGCGCGGAGGGATTCGTCGAGCAGTAATGGCAAAAAGTGCGCAGGCAGCTAAATTCGCAAGAGAGGATACCGACACCATAGCTGAGGTTAGCGTTTTGTCATATCCGATACTGAGCGCTGCCGCTGCAAGTATAGTGGTTGTTCCGGTGGCGAATCCTCGTGTTAGATTTGCAGCAAATAATTTTGAAAATGTTTCATGACGAAGTACGGTCATGAGTGGGATTTTTTTCGTTTGCTCATCTTTAATAGGAACGTCATCCGGTGATAAGAGAGATTTTTGAAAATATTGAAGAATAGCAGACAATAACAGAAAAAGACAAGAGATTCCAAACGCAAAAAACATTATTTTGTTATACGAATATTGGACACTTAATAGACTGATCAGCAGACCAACACCAAACGACACGGCAGAAGATAAAATACCGCAAATCGATAGAACGATACCGTATTCGTCAATGCGGTATAGGTAGTATGGGGTTTTATATTCACAGATCGTGTGGAGAGCTAAGACAATGGACTGCAGAACGCTGATAGCCAAAAGCCAAACGTAAGCAATTGTGGTAACATTTTTTAGTAGGCAAAGGGGCAAGTAAAATAGAAATAACAGCGCACCGGGAATTTGGACGATGGCAGTGCGTTTCAGAACACTTTTATTGTCAGCAAAACGAGCACATAAGAGAATAGTCATCACATTAACAGCTTGAAAGAGCGTAGCATGGAGGTAGATATGTCGCTCGGAAAAACCGATAACGTTCAGAAATGTCTGCATCAAAGAACCATTGACACAGAGTAGCGCAGCAATACGAAACGAATACGCGAGAATTGCTCGAATTTTATTTTTGATCTTAGTGGTCATTTCAGATATATAAGATATTTCTAATAGTTTTTGTATCGGTCACAGAATAAACTGCTGTCTATTAAAAATATATAAGTCTCCTACTTTAATAATTATTGTGATATTTTTACGGAACATAATATTGGATTTTTGGAATAAATAAAATAAATATCCACTTTAGCTATGCGCGTGGATATTTATTTTATATATTAAAGATTGAGAGACAGGTTTTCAGGGTCTTTTCGTAAAATATGGCGAACTACGAGTATGTATCCGGAAACCATAATCATAAGAATTCCCTGGAATACATTTATGTATTGGTAATTCAGCATCTCAAATCCGAGGATATTCATCGTAATTCCTTGGGTTAAACCAAAAATTTGTGTTCCGAGGAAGTTACCGATGATTGTACCGCATGCAGTAAACAAAGAATAAAAAGTCAAGTATGCGGTTTGATTTGTTTTCGGCATTTTAAGATAGGGGATGTTGCTCGTATTGATGGATATCGCCGGATTAAAGAGATAACAGAAGATCATAACAACGATGTACATATACTGTGTGGTTGAAATGACGAAAGCATTACAAATAATAGCGAATGAATAGCCGACATTTGCAACAGCTAACATTTTGAACCAGGTAAATTTGTTGATGAGCTTTGCCCAGATCGGCGTCATGATCAGTGTCAGCGGGAGTGCTACCATACTCGCAAGAGAAAGATAGGTGTATGACATTTTTACAATATCGATGACATAAACGGTGTAATAACTACAAATAAGACCGCCAATCAAATTTCTAATAAAAGGAATAGATATTGTGAGCATATATGCGCGATTTTTGAGTGGGAGTACAAGAAGAGAAAGAGTGCGTTGGTTCTTTGCGGAAGTATCCGTTTCATAGGGGTATTCTTTAATCTGAAGTAAAAACTTAAATTCGAGTACAGCTGCAACAACGGCAAAAGCACGAAGAATAAAGAATGCAGAGAACGAAGGGGTCAGGCCGAGATAGGAGGCTTCAGAGGCTTCAAAACCGTCTACAAGAAGACCGGCAAAAAAACCAAGCGGTACGTTGATCAGCTGGCCTCCCAGCGTTGAAACAGTAAAAAAGTTTGCACGACGTTCGTGAGGAAGGCTTTGCATCTGCCAAATACTAAAACCTGGTGCTGAAAACGAGTTGATCGTGTAGATCAGGATAACCGTTACCATAAAGATACCGAGCTGCAAGTTTTTGGATACGGGCAGGAAGGGAATTATGGTAATGAAGATAATATTTAAAAAGTTATAGATAACTCTGAGTGTGAGTAGTAACGTTTTTCGTTTAGAAATCCTCTCAAGAATAATCGGCGAGAGTATCTGTATGAGTACACAAGTGCTCATAATGGTGTTTATGTATCCAATGAAGACATCCCCCGCCTCCATTTTAACCATAAGAGCTGTAAAGTAAATGCCGCCGATCAGAGAAGAAATGATCGAAGTAAAATAGGAGGAGTACATGTATCCCTGTCTTCCGAGAGCCATGTTATCGCTATTATCGATCAGTGCATCAAAGAAGATGGAATATAACCCTGAAAGTCGTTTTTTTGCAAATGTGCCCAAGGCACCGAAGCTAAATTTCATACTCACCTCAAAAAATAGAGAAAAATGTTAGATTTACCAACATTATTTTACCTCACAAAATGACTTTTGTCAAGAGTAATTATTGGAGATAACATCGCAAATTTTTATAACATAATAACTATGAATTATTTTATACATTTATTTTTTTGTTCTCGGGATCTTTTAATAAAGAGCGGCGAACAAAAAATACGTAAATTGCAAGCGGTATATACAGAATTGCCTGGAACAGTCGAATATATTGATAATTTAAGAGATCCAAGCCAAACATATGGATTGTGAGTCCACCTGTAAATGTGAATATTTGTGTACCGATAAAATTACCAAGAATGGTGCCAAGAGTAACGAATAGAGAATAAAAACTTACATAAACTGTTTGATTCGTTGATGGCATTTTCATGTAAGGAATATTATTGACATTAAGTGTAATGATAGGGCTAAAGAAGTAGAAAACAAACATTACTACAAAATACATATATTTGGTGTCAGACGTAACAAATATATTTAAGAAAACTGCAAATGATACACAAAGTATACCAATAATAAGTATTTTAAACCAGGAATGTTTTTTGATGGTTTTTGCCCAAAACGGTGCCATAATTAACATAACAGGAAGGGCAAGCATAGTAACCAGACTGATTGATGTATAGGACATATGCACGACATCAATCAAATACACATTAAAATACTGTCCGGGTAGGTTAGAGAAAAAATTATATAAGAATACAATGATTATCGTCATCATGTATTGACGGTTTTTTAGTGGTAGGAACATAACAGAGAAGTCTATTTTTGAATTTGTGCTATCTTTTATATAAGGATATTCCGTTATCTGCAATAAATATTTAATCTCAAATATTACAGCAATCAAGGCAAGGAGACGGAGCACAAAAAAAGCAGATAGAGCCGGTGAAATTCCACCAAATGATATCTGATTCAATTCAAAATTGTCAACGATAATTCCGGCCAAAAATGAAGTGGAAACGCTTAAAATATTATGAGTGAGAGAGTGAATTGTAAAAAAGCTTGCACGTTGTTCATTGGGAAGAGTTTGTAGCTGTAGAATACTGAATCCCGGGGTACTGAATTGGTTGATCGAGTGCATAAGAACAACGATCGTCATAAATATAGCAAGCCTTACCGGTTTTGGGGTATTTATGAAGGGAACGATGGAAATTACAACAATGTTCAAAAAGTTATAGATAGATCTCAGTAAGATGAGAAAGTTTTTGCGTTTGGTAATTCTCTCGAGTATCAGTGGTGCAATTAGTTGAACAAGCACACAGCAAGAAGTAAGGGTGTTTACATAACCGATAAAGACATCTCCTGCTTCCATTTGAATCATCAGCGAGGTGAAGTAGACACCACTGACCAGAGAGGCGATTATTTGCGTGAAATAACCCGCATACATATGTCCTTGTCTATTTTTTGCGTTATTATCACTATTATCAAGAAGTGCTTCATGATATAGTGAACAAATGTCTGAAAACCGATTCTTTATGAAATTCTTAAATGAAAATGTGCCTGACTTCATTAAATAATACACCTCATATCTCAAATCGAAAGATAATATTATCAAGTTACGTTGATGTATATATATTTTAAAATTATATTACGGTGAAGTCAATAGGTAAGATTAACAGATTTCACCTACCACAAACACTATCACTTTGTACTATGTGTTTCGAGGTTTGCTTTTAAAAATAATCGCGGCTATCAGACCGAAGAAGAGCGCTGCGGTGATTCCTGCGGCACTTGAGGTGAATCCACCCGTTAAAATTCCTATTGCTCCTCTCTCATTAACCGCCTGACGAACACCTTTGCTGATGAGATATCCAAACCCCGTGAGAGGGACGGTAGCACCCGCTCCGGCAAATTCCACGAGCGGCTCATATATTCCAATTCCACCGAGGATGACGCCAATTACGACGTAGGAAACGAGTACACGGGCTGGTGTTAATTTAGTGCGGTCTATGAGTATTTGGGCGATCAGGCAAAACAAACCACCGATAACAAATGCACGAATATATTCCGATATAATATTCATTGTTTACCTCCGATATTATTTTCAAGAAGTGATTTTTTAGGTGTAGCTTTGATGTGGATCAGATGTGCAATTCCCGGGATCGTATGACCTTGATTGAGTGAAAGCGGATTCATTAAAGCGCCGGTACCGATAAACAAAATGTTTTTCAGAACACCTTTTTTGATATTTTCAAGTAAACTTGCGGATAAAACGACGGCACTGCAACCACAACCAGAGCCGCCCGCGTGTGTATCCGATACAGGTTCTGCGTATATCATATTGCCACAATCTGC
>JAZRNC010000028.1:0-11499 GCA_045647965.1 Eubacteriales bacterium
GGTGGACTCAAAATCCATTGATGGCGACATCGTGCGGGTTCGACCCCCGCCACCGGCATAACACAAAAATCCGATCCGATTATGTCTAAAGTGGATCGGATTTTTTTTGTTTTGTGTATTGCAAAAATAGTTGCTTTGTGTTATAATCACAAAAATACCATTTATATGGAGTATATGGAGGGCAAATATGTTTGATGCTTCTGTCTATAACGTAACAAAAGTTGGTCTGTGTGAATCGGAAAGAGAAAGTATGCCGATTGGTAACGGAGATATCGGTGCTAACGTTTGGGCGGATAAGGACGGATGTGTTCGAGTTTTAATATCCAAAACCGACTCTCTCAGCGAAATTGCAAACATTCTGAAGATTGGTCTTGTCAAACTTCATTTTTCCAAACCCATCTTCGTGGATGAAGAACCAGAGGCATATCTCGATTTTAACGACGGTACGATTACGGTCAGAAACCGCGTGGCAAGTGTGCAGGTGGCGGCATTCCGTGGGAAGAAGCTCGTAGCGGCGAAATTTACTACGACAGAAGACGTAGAAATGACCGCAGAGTCCGTGATCTGGCGTGTGGGTCCGACGAGCAATGAACATCCCGAAAGCCCTGACGTTCGTGTGGATGACACCACATGGTATCACTATAACGAATGGTCTGATTTTGAGCATACAAAATTCAACCGCAATTATCGCGAAATTTACGACTATATCAAAAATAGATGCTTTGCGGCTTCTTTTGAGACAGTAAAAACAGAGAACGGAAGTACCGTTTACGTTGCCGTAGACTGTGAAATTGTGAAAGATCCCGCGTCTATGGTAAAAACGGTAAAGTATGCGGCAAAGGTAGCAGCAGCGGAAAATAAATTCGATCAGTATCTCCTTGAAAACGAGGCGTATTGGAAGGATTACTTTGGGAAAACCTATATCAAGCTTTCCGGTACAGACGATGCAGAAGCCGTATGTCGTCTCTATACCCTTCAGAAATATATGTCCGGTTGTGTAAACCGCGGCGTATTTCCGATCAAATTCAACGGATCCATCTTCTGTATGAGTACGAAGGATGGGGAGCCGACCAATTACGATTACCGAAACTGGGGCGGACACTATTGGATCCAGAACACGAGACTTATTTATTGGAATATGCTGTATCTTGGCGACTTCGAGGGAATGAAGGTGCTCTTTGACTTTATGTATTCCAGATTGCCGGCGTTCCGTGAAAATGCGTGGCTTCGCTTTAAGGTTGACGGTGCGCTCGTTCCGGAAACGCTAACGATCAACGGCGCGTATCCGCATAATAATTATGGAGTATGGCAGCAGAAATTCGATGAAAATGGACCGACGGAGCCAAATTGCAGCCTTTGGACGAACAATCATTTCAACGGTATGCTTGAGATCGCATATATGATGCTCTGCTTCCTTTCCTATGCAGGGGAGAGCGAGAGAGCGTATTTCGATCGTGTTTGCTATCCGTTCATCCACGAGGTTCTCGTTTTCTTCCGTGAACGCTTCCCGCTCGTTGACGGAAAAATGCGTTTTGAACGGATTTCCTCTCTGGAAACGTGGTGGCAATGCGATAACGATACGCCGGATATCGTAGCGCTGATGGTGATTCTTGAGGAACTCAAAAAACTGAATCTCGACACTGTAATCGATCCCGACGTTTTGCCCGATCTTCCGAGAGAGATTCGAAACGGAAAAGAAGTTATCGCGCCCTGCGAAGTATACCGTCACAAGGAAGAAAACTGGGAAAATCCGGAACTCTACACCGTTTTCCCGTATTTCTACTATCACAGTACGGAAGGTCTTGACCAGATCATTCAGGATACGTTTGACGAGAGAAAGAATACATTTGCAAACGGCTGGTCACAGGATCTTATCCAGGCGGCACTTCTTCTGAGACGCGACAAGTGCGTGAAAGAACTTCCGAAAAACTTCAGACAAAAGGCAAAAGGATATTTCTTTGATGCCATGTTTGGTCCGAATATGGACTGGATTCCCGACCAGTGCCACGGAAGCTCCAATTCTATCGCACTTCGTATGATGGTTCTGCAGGACAAAGGTGACAAAATTCTCGTTAAACCGTGCATCCCGGAAAATTGGAAGTGTGAATTCAGACTTCCGGTTGCAGGCGGACGTACCGTTAGCGAAGAATAAGAATAGTATCTGAAAAAATACATACAAAACGGCTGTCCATCGGGAGAGTTCTCGATGGAGACAGCCGTTTTCTTGTTTTCGTGTTATTTCTGTTCCGTCGGATCCTTCTCTGGGGACGGATAGTTTTTGTTTCTTTTTTTTACGCACTCCGTCAGAAGATACTCGATTTGTCCGTTCAGGGATCGGAAATCATCGTCTGCCCATCGGGCAATCTCATCGTAGAGAGATTTCGACAGTCGGAGTGGGATTTGCTTTTTTTCTTTTTCAGCCATAAGTCACCGTGTTTTTAGATTTATGCTTGAGGAATTAGTATTGAAACTCAATAAATAGATCCGGTGTTTACGATCGGCTGTGCGTCGCGGTTTCCGCAAAGAACGACGAGAAGGTTCGAGACCATTTGTGCCTTGCGTTCGTCATCGAGATTGCAGATCTGTTCGTTGTTGATTTTTTCAAGTGCTAACTGGACCATACCAACCGCACCGTCCACGATCTTCTGGCGGGCATCGATCAGCGCGGTTGCCTGCTGACGCTGAAGCATGGCAGCGGCGATTTCGGGAGCATAGGCGAGGTGAGTGATACGCGCTTCGATAATTTCAAGACCTGCGCATTCCACGCGTTCAGCGAGGGCGGATTGCAGCAGCGCGGAGATCTCCGCGGACGATTCTCTGAGTGAGGTTTCGCCTTCGACCGTGCTGTCGTAGGGGTACTGACGAACGACGTCTCGAAGGACGGAGTCGGCGTTTGTGGACAAATATTCGAGGTAATTATCTACGTTAAAGACGGCACGCGCCGTGTCACATACACGCCACAACACGATGATGCCGACTTCCAAGGGGTTTCCGAGGATATCGTTGATCTTTTGTTTGCCATTGTTGTGGGTCATCACTTTAAGAGAAATTTTGCGGTTGAGATTGGGGTTTGACGACGTCTGAACGGAAATTCCGTTCACGTTGACTTTCGGTTGTACGTTTTCCTGTGGAGCGGCGGAGAGGGGCGCGACGGCAACGCAGAAGGGATTGATAAAGAAGAAACCTTCGGTTTTGATCGTGCCGACGTATTTTCCGAACAGAGTCAGAACGAGTGCTTCATTCGGGCGGATTACTTTCAGACCGAGCCACCAGATCCAGCCAACGCAAAGGTAAACGAGCGTAATAATAAATCCGATGAGGCACAGGAAGTTCCCGGCATCCATTCCGACGGCGAAGAGTACCACGCCAATCGTAGCGATAAGATACGCAAGGATGGAGAGAATCAGGGTCGGCCATCCGTTTTTCGGATGGTAGAGGATTTCATTGGAAGCGGAAAACGTAGTATTGTCTTTCATAACAACGATCCTTTCTTGGTAATGAAATATAAATGATATCAAATTGATATTACAAGAATATTATAACAGCCGTCACGGAAAAATGTATGACGGCTGTGTGAATGAAATGTAAATTATATATTTTTTGGCACATCGATCGCGGTGATGGAGTATTCGAAGTCCCCCACGAATGCTATGGCAGCGTATGCGTTGGCATTTTTTGTGGGGAGAATCATATCTTTCACGATCGGTGATGATGGCGGAGAGAGGTGCGCGTACGTATTGATTTTTGCGGCTGTGGCGGATAGACCATTGCCGTGATATTTTACGATTGCTTCTTTTCTCGTCCATATTTTGTAAAACTCGAGATCGCGGTCGGGGGCGTGCTTCATTTTTTCCATTTCGTCGGGATGAAAAAAACGCGCGGCGATCCTGTCAATGCTTGATAGACGGACTGGAAACTGCACATCACAACCGACGGGAGAGTTGGCGAACGCGCATATCCATACGTTTTCCGAGTGCGATATTGAAAAATGGAGATTCGGCATATCGGGAAAAAACGGTTTTCCCATTGGTGTTTTCTCCATTCGAGGGGGGACTTTTTCGCCAAGAATATATCGGACGGCGACGTCAAGGAGCGCATGGGAGGAATTGTCGCCCGCATCATCGCAGAAGCATACGGTTACTTTTTTCATACTCTTCTCCTAATTTTAGGATAACGATCTCACAAGGGTTCCAAAGACGCGGGACGGGAACGGTGTTTGTCATACCGCGGCTTACGATGAGATGACGCGTGGGAGAGGTACCGTAGGTGTGGAGCCCACTTGTATATCTTGGGAAAATTCCCTGACCGGGCGCATAGAGACCGTGGCGAAACAATCGGATCTGTCCACCGTGTGCGTGTCCGGATACGGTGAGATCCACGGCGTATTCGCGGAGATATTTTTTCCAATACTCGGGGTGGTGGCACAGCAGAATTTTATACGCATCAAGCGAGGAGAACTCCGACAAAAACTCCCGATCGGGCGGAGGACAGACGGGGCGTTTGCGATTTGGCGTAAAGATATACGGGAGAGAGATCCCACCGATTGCCAAGCGGCCGTGCAGAACGAATTGATTTTCCAACACGCGAATGCCCCGTTCGGTAAGTTTTGCCTTATTCAGATCCGACAGTGCGTGTTCGTGGTTTCCGATCACGTAATACACGGGGGCGATTTTTCTACATTCCGCGAGAAAATGCAGTCCGTCGGCGTTTGCGCCGCGATCAATATCCAGCGAATCGGCGCAGGAGAAAAAATCCCCTGTCGCGAAAATGATGTCGGGGGCTTCGTCACGAATCAGACGGGCGTAGCGGACTCCGGACGTACGTCTTTTGTTCGAATGGTAGTCAGAGATGAGCGCGGCGGTCAGAGATTCGGGACAGGGGAGACGATAACGGCTGATGTTCATGGGAGTTCTCCGTTTTTTGTATAGTAAGATCAGATATCTGCTGAAAGATCGTGAATCAGTCTTTCGATCGGACGGTCATCCTTGCAAAATTCGTGTGTTCCCTCAAAGCAGATGAAATCCACCCAGTCGGTGCCCACGTCTTTGCACAGCTTGCAAAGTCTTTCGTATGATTTCACACCATATTCGTGATTGAACAGTTCATCTTTCGTGCCGATTTGGATGCACAGTTTTCGGGGATAGACGAGGCAGGCAATTTCAGCATCGTCAAACATATTTGCCGCGTTAAACCATGTCCAGTCGATCCAATGGTATTTGTCACGTGTATTGAAGAAGGAACAGGAGATCGCAGAACGGATTCTCGTATCGATTGCTGACAAAAAGAGCGTGTAGAATCCGCCGTACGATAGCCCGACCATACCAAACGTCGAGATACGGGGTTGTTTTTCGAAATAATCGAGAATTCGGCCGAGACCGTAGAGCTCCAGTGCGGTAATGGAGCTGCCAAGACGTTTGAGTCGCACATCAATGACCTCACGCTTGAAGGGGACCTCGTATTGGTCGCCCCAAAGCAAGAGCTGCGGAGCAAACGCGTGAACACCGAATTGTGTGACACGCTCGAGCATATCGTTGTAGTTGGAGGTATCTCCGTAAAATCCGGCAATCTTCTCCGGTGTTCCGATGCCGCCGTGCTGAACGAGTACCAGCGGTTTTTTATCGTTACCGTGTGCTTCGAAATAGAGTCCTGTTATTTTGATGTCTTCCAGAACAGCAAACGTCATACGGTAAATAGAATAATCCCCTTCTTCCGTGAGGAATTCCGAGGTTACCTCAGGAAGTCCTACTGTTATGTGATCCACAAGAGGCCAACCGAGCATTCTCTTAAAATCTTGCCGATAACGCTCCGAATCGATAAATATATCGGTGCAGTATTCGTCACGCAGTTTTTCGGCATCCTTCTGATGGGTTCTGATGAGTGCTTTGAAACCGTCAAGGTATGTCTTCTTACTGTTTTGGGTGACTGCTATTTCTTCACGGTATTGCATAGTGATTGTTCTCCTTATAGAAAATTTCTTATTCAATTTATTCAATAATTTATTATAATATAAAAATAGTAGTAAGTCAAGGACGGCACAAGGTCGGCAGAGGAGATTTTTTCGAAGAATTCACAAAAAACACGGAGATTTTCATATTAACACTTTACTTTGGTAATGCGCTGGTGTATAATAATGGGAGAAGACTAAAAAACTGGAGGGCGTTATGGCGAATCAAAGAAGGGATGACGCAAAAAACTATCTCTTTGAAGCAATTCTCACTCTTGAAACCGTTGAAGATTGCTATCATTTTTTTGATGACCTCTGTACGATAAAAGAACTCAGTGAAATGGCAAAGAGAATGTGCGGTGCGAAAATGCTTGACGAAAACCGTGTGTATACGGAGATCACCGAGAAAACCGGTCTTAGTACAGCGACCATCAGCCGCATCAATCGCTGTTTGAAATACGGAAGCGACGGCTATACGGAAATTCTCCGCCGCCTTGAAGAGAAGGGGATTAACCCGCCGGATTTCATCAATGATAAAGAAAAATAATTCGTGGGAGGTTTGGCATGTTTGACGGATACAACGTACTGGCACCGGTATACGATGCTCTGAACGATACGGTGGACTACGAAGCTTGGTCTGTTTTCGTAACGGATTGTTTTGAGAAATATGCTCCTCAGCTGGATGTCAAACAGGTGCTGGATCTTGGATGTGGGACCGGAAGTATGACGATCGAACTTGCCAAACGCGGGTACGATATGATCGGACTCGATCTCTCAGAGGATATGCTGTCGGTGGCAGAAAAAAGAGCGAGAGATGCTTCGCTGCGTGATGTTATGTTCATTTCGGGGGATATGTGCTCGTTTGAACTGTACGGTATGGTGGACGCAGTAGTTTGTTGTCTTGATGGGATCAACCACCTCACTGCGCGTGAGGATGTGGACTCGTGTTTTGCAATGGTCTCGCGCTATCTGAACGAGGGAGGAGTTTTTCTTTTTGACGTCAATACACCGCATAAATTCAGGACCGTATACGCGAACAACGACTACATTCTCGAAGACGAGGGAGTTATGTGCTGCTGGCGCAACCGTTTATCTAAAAAAGGAGACGTCGTGGATTTCTACCTGACCGTTTTTAGAGAAAGCGAAGACGGAAGCTGGAGCAGGGAAGACGGCGTGGAACGGGAACGAGCATACGGACGGGTGGCACTTGAGAATTCACTGAAAAAAGCAGGACTTGAGATGTGCGGTATTTTTTCGGGGTATGGGTTTGAATCCATCACCGAATCCACGGACAGATGGTATTTCGTCGCGAGAAAACCGAAGAAAGCAGAATGACAGCTTACACGATTTTTAACATACAATAATTTTGCAAAAAAATAATTAACATACAGTGGAGGACAAAACAATATGAAAACACCGTTTATCGGTTGCGCTTACTACCCGGAAGACTGGGATGAATCGCAAATTCCTGTTGATATTGCCAAAATGAAGGAAATGGGAATCACCTGCGCGAGAGTTGGAGAATTTGCGTGGGCAAAGATGGAACCGTTCCCCGGAAAATATGATTTTGAATGGCTGCACAAAGTGGTCGATGCACTCGCGGAAGCGGGAATTTCCGTTATTCTCGGAACACCTACCGCTTGTCCGCCCGCTTGGTTTGTCAGAATGTATCCCGAAGCGATCAAGACGGATATACGCGGCAGACGCGCACAGGTGGGGACGAGACGTCATGGATGCTCCGCAAGCCCCATTTATCGCGAGGAGAGCCGCAAGATCGTTGAAAAAATGGCAATGGAATTCGCGGATGATCCGAACGTTATCGGCTGGCAGATCGACAACGAGATCGACGGCGGAGGATACGACCTTCAGTGCCACTGCGAGCATTGTATGAAGTATTTCCATGACAATCTTAGAAAAAGATACGGTACGATCGAAGAATTCAAGCGTCGTCTGGATATGAATATTTTCAGCCAGAACTACGATTCCTTTGAAGATATTGAAACTCCCTTTGAAACGTGGAACGGTGCGCAGATGCACTTTGAATGGGAGCTTGCCAAGCAGTGGCAGGATATCGAATACATCCATATGCAGTCCGACATTCTTCAGAAATATGTCAAAGTTCCGATCGGTACGGACCTGATGCCTCTCGGCGGTATGGATATGGAAAAACTGAGTGAAAATCTGTCGGTTATTCAGTTCAACCACTATAACAGACAGGACAACCTCATCGACGTTACGTTCTGGTTCGACTATATCCGCACGCTGCTTGATCGCCCGTATTGGAATACGGAAACTTCTCCGACTTGGCCCGGCGGTATCCAGATGAGCTTTTATATGCAGCCCGAGGGATTCTGCCGTGTGAATACTTGGCTTTCCATTGCCCTTGGTGGAGAATGTACGATGTATTGGCTGTGGAGACAGCACTGGGCAGGTCATGAACTGATGCACGGTTCGGTACTTCTTCCGTCCGGTCGTCCGGTTTATACCGCTTGTGAAATTGAACAGGCTGCCGTTGAATTTGAGAAAGCGTCAGACTTTATCAACAATACCAAGGTTAAAGCGGACGTGGCAATGCATTTCACTGCAACGAACTGGATACTGTTCAACTATCAGAGAATTGCGAAAAACACCAACTACCTTAACGACCTTCTCAGTATGCACCGCAGACTGACGAAGAAGGGACTCCGAACAGACGTTATCGGCGCAAAGCATTCGCTGGATGACTATAAGGTTCTCCTTTCTCCGCTGATGATGACGATGGAAGAAGCAAATCTTGCCGAAGACATCAAAAAATGGGTAGCGGACGGCGGTGTATGGGTTGTTGGTCCTATGAGTGACGTGAGAAATGACATCGGTGCTCACTACGTTGACCGTGAAATGGGCTTCGTTGAAGATATGCTCGGTATCAAGCTGACGTATCTTGTAGCAACTGACGGTACCGTACTGACGTCCGAATGGGCAGACGGTACACCGATGGTATGCAACAGACTTGCGGAATGTTATACATCCGATTCCGGCAAGGCGATCGCGAAGATCACAGGCGGTCACAGCGCTCTCGTTGATACAACGGTTATTGGCGAATACGAATACGGTAAGGGTAAAGTTATCGTTGTGGGAACGATCCTTGACGATGAATCCTATACTCGCGTTATCGATCACGCTATTGAACTTGCAGGTGTGAAGTATTACAAGGCAACGGGATCGGTTGTTGTTTCTCCGAGAGTGGGCGAAAATATGGAAGGACTCATCCTTGCAGAAGTTGGTTATCAGGAAAGTACCGTTATGCTGGATTCTGCAATGCGTGATATTTTGACGGACAAGGTATACGAAGCGGGCGAAATGAAGGTTGCACCGTATGCGGTTCATGTTCTTGTGAAAGAATAATACATAGTATATAAGGAGAATTTATATGAAAACACCATTTCTTGGATGTGCTTATTATCCGGAGGCGTGGGATGAATCGCAGATGGCGTACGATATCGCCAAAATGAAGGAAGCGGGAATCACCTGTGCCAGAATCGGAGAATTTGCATGGGCAAAGATGGAACCCACTCCCGGAAATTATGATTTTGAATGGCTTCACAAGGTGGTTGATGCCTTGGGAGAAGCGGGTATTTCCGTCGTTATGTGTACGCCGACCGATACACCACCTGTTTGGTTCCTTAGAGATAATCCGAATTCCGCAAAAGTCGGTCGGAACGGACGTCGTATTGTTCACGGCGGCAGACGGCATTGCTGCCCGTCCGATATGCGTTACCGCGAGGAGTGTAAGCGAATCGTACACGCAATCGGTAAAGAGTTTGGACGGGATAAAAACGTCATCGGCTGGCAGATCGACAACGAGCTGACGGGCGGAGGCGGAGTGCTCCAGTGTAACTGTGACGGATGTATGGATTATTTTCGTAAACGATTGAGAGATCAATACGGAACCATCGACGAGCTTAACAGACGATGGAACACAGAACTCTGGAGCCAAAAATACGACAGCTTTGATAGCATTGAGGCTCCTGTTGCCATAGCAGACACGTGGTTCAACCCCCACCAGTATTACGAATGGGCATCGGCACACACGCAGGCACATATTGATTTCATCCATATGCAGACAGACATTCTTCACGAATATACGGATGCACCCGTTAGTATGGATATGATGATGATCGGTATAATGGATGCCGAAGAGCTGCATGATAAACTCGATATTGTTATGATCAACCATTATAACGAAAAGAACGATATCGGTAACATTACGTTTACGTTTGACTATGTCAGAGGACTCAAGGACAGACCGTTCTGGGTAACCGAGACTGCTCCTACGTGGAACGGAAGCGTTTCTATTACCCAGCAGTTCAAGCCGGAGGGATTCTGTTATATCAATTCCTGGCTTCCGATTGCTTTGGGGGGAGAAGCCAATATGTATTGGCTGTGGCGCCAGCACAGTGCAGGACATGAATTGACACACGGTTCCATCCTTTCTCCCGAGGGAAGACCGACGCATGTGTACGGAGAGATTCAGAAATTGGCGGCAGATTTTGAGAAAGCATCCGACTTTATCAATCGTACCAAAGTAAAAACGGATGTTGCAATGCATTTCGTATCGCAAAATCTCCTTTTGTCGAATTATCAGCCAATCGTCAGCGGGGCAGACAGCATGAGCCGTTGGATCGTTCAGCACAGAGCGATGATCAATATGGGTATTCGACCGGATGTGATCGGGGTCAGACCCTCACTCGACAAATATAAGATCCTTTGTTCCCCTAATATGATGACACTGGAAATGGGGGATATGATGGAAAAGATCCGTGCGTGGGTAGAAAACGGTGGTGTATGGGTAGTTGGACCGATGACGGATATTCGAAACGAAATTGGTGCACACTATACCGATCGCGCGATGGGTATGCTTGAATCCATGCTTGGTATAACGCTGGATTATTCCGTTCCTACCGATGGAACAATCCTCAAGGTGAAATGGAATGACGGAACGGACGTTGACTGCAACAAGTGGCTGGAATGTTATTCCGAGGGTGGCGAGTCTCTCGCTTCGATCACGGAAGGCTACAGCGCGCTTTGCGGAAAGAATATCATCAGCCGTCATAAAGTAGGTAAGGGCGAAGTGATTCTCGTCGGAAGTATTCTTTCCGAAGCGGAACTGCGGAAGGTAATGGAGATTGCCGTATCCGATGCCGGCGTCAGCTACCACAAGACGAGCGGCTCGATCGTGGTCGTTCCGAGAGAGGGCGACGGAATCGAAGGACTGATTCTCGTAGAGATTGGATACAAAACGGGAACGGTTATCCTTGATTCGGATATGGTGGACATTCTTACCGGCAAGAAGTATCCTGCAGGTGAAATGACCGTGGAACCGTATGCGGTTCACGTCCTCGTAAAAGAATAAAAAATGGGCTGCCGCACGGTGAAAATTTCCGATGCGACAGCCTTTTTTTGATGATTATTTTATTGCTGTTTTTCTGTTTTTGGGGGAAAACGGAACCTTTGCACGATTCCGACGATCTGTCCCGAGAGGATGACCGTGAGGAGGGAATACATAATTTTTGAAA
>JAZRNC010000029.1:0-2519 GCA_045647965.1 Eubacteriales bacterium
CTTCTGCTTCCGCCTTAGCTTTTGCTTCTTCTGCCAATCTCTTTTCTGTCTGTTCAGGAGATTCCGGCATCGAAATCTTTGTTTTTCCGCTCAGATATCCGTCAATATCCTTAATCTGAGCGCTCCTTGTCATATTCTCGAACAGCAAATTCACTTCATCCGCTTCCAGCGTAGCCGTATTCGTCTTTGCCGCCAAACCGAGTTCATCGAGCGTCGTAAGAAGCTCCTTCGGTTTTACGCCAAGGTCCTTTGCCAACTGATTTATTCGGAACATAGAATTAGACTTCACTGCCATATTCAATCATCCTTTCTCTCATCCAAGCGTTCGTCATTTATCGGGGCATTTGATGCGGCTTCCATTTCCCGCAGCGCTTCGCGCCACGGTCCCCTCCCCACGAAAGCGGCAGCCACCGTGAAGGATCTCCTTCCAAGCAGCCCTGCTAACGCCGCACTGTCGTACTGTGTTAAAAAATATTTTACGTTATAGTAGTTACATTTATCTGTAAGTTGTTTTTTCGTTCGTTCCGATGCATCACAAGATATCAGCAGAAAACGAACGCGGCCGCGTCTTACAGCATCGAGAATCGAATCGGCGCCGCAGACAACACCGCCTGCCGCCACGCACAAACCGATATATCCACCTGCCATGAGCACCTCAAAAACTGTCGTATCATTTTATTTTTACGGATCCGGAGTTATTCCTCTGCGGCATTTTCTTCCTCGAACAGGCGGATCTCACGTTCCAGTTCGTCGTAAAGCTCGGCGGCAATCTCACACTCGAGCTGACGCTTTATCACGCCGGATTTTCTCGCCTTGCGGAAGCACGTTTCCTTTTTGCAGACGTACGCGCCTCTGCCCGATTTTTTACCCGTAAAATCGATGGAAATTTCGCCCTCGGGAGAACGCACGACGCGAATCAGTTCTTTCTTTGAAAACGTCCCCTGACATCCTACACAGCGGCGTTCGGGAATTTTTTTCGTATTCCCGCCCGCATTATTATTCTTTGGTTTGGTTGTTGCCACGTCGTATTCCCTCCCCTAAAGATTTTCTTACTTCGTGCTGCGGATATCGATCTTGCAGCCGGTGAGCTTTGCAGCAAGGCGTACGTTCTGTCCCTCTTTACCGATTGCAAGAGAAAGCTGATCGGAAGCCACCTGAACGGAAGCGGTTCTCTCGCCATCGAAGTCCACGTAAATAACTTCTGCGGGAGAAAGTGCGGACTGAATGAATTCTTCCGGCTTTTCGGAGTAGCGGATCACGTCGATCTTTTCCCCACGGAGCTCTTCGACAATATTGCTGATTCTCATACCACGGTTTCCGATGCACGCACCAACAGCGTCGACTTCGGGATCTCTGGAGAATACCGCGATCTTACTTCTGGAGCCAGCTTCTCTTGCCACACCCTTGATGATAACGATCCCATCCGTAATTTCGGGGATATCCATTTCAAACATACGCTTGATCATTATAGGATTGGTTCTGGAAAGAGTAACGATCGGTGCGTTTTCGGAGTCACGGCTGACTTCGGTAACGAACACTCTTACTCTGTCTCCCACCATCAGTTCTTCGCCGGGGATCTGGTCAGCTCTTGCAAGAAGAACGTCGCTTGTTCCCGTATCCACCCAAACGTCGCCGGTGGAGTCGTCACGCTTTGTAACGATCGCGGAGATCACTTCTTCACGCTTCTTTTCGTATTCACGCGCGATATTGTTCTTTTCGGCTTCGCGGATTCCCTGAACGATCACCTGCTTTGCGGTCTGTGCGGAAATTCTGCCGAAATTCTTCGTTTTAATTTCATCTTCCACAACCGCACCAACGTCGTAGCGGCGGCTGATTGCCTGTGCATCTTCGAGAGAAATCTCAGCCTTCGGATCCACAACTTCTTCTACGACCGTTCTGCGTTTATATACTTTAACACTCTTTTTTTCTTTGTTGATGTCCACTCTTACCGAGGCACTGCCATACTCTTTTTTGAATGCGGAAACAAGGGCTGCTTCCACTTTTTCGAGCATATAGTCAACGGGTATGCCCTTGGTTTTTTCAAGCATCTCAAGCGCTTCAAAAAGCTCTGCGTTCATGTCAAAATATCCATACCTTTCCAAATGATTCTATCAAAATAAGTTTGCAGCAGCATTACCAGTCGAATACCGTTTCGCACTTTGCCACCGCTTTTTTATGAAAGCGTTTTTCTTCGTCACCGACGGTCACGACGATATCGTCTCCATCCAGTCCAACGAGAGTTGCACGGAGAGATTTCACTCCGTCAACGGGAGAATAAAACTTCAGCATAACGTCCACTCCGCTCATCCATTCAAAATGTTCCGGACGGGTCAGTACTCTTTCCACACCGGGAGACGACACTGCCAGAAGATAGGATTCTTCGATCGGATCCTCTTCATCGAGAATGGGGTCGATGGCACGATGCATCTTTTCACAGTCCTCGATCGTAATGCCATCCTCGGATTCCGTATCAATGGTGATTCTGAGAATCATATCCGCGCCCTCGCGAACATACTCCA
>JAZRNC010000030.1:0-10781 GCA_045647965.1 Eubacteriales bacterium
TCGTTGATCGTAAATGAAGACAGCGGAAGTTCGCGTGCGGCATTCAGAAAACCGGCACCGAGTCTCGCCGCTCTTGACTCCCATTTGCAGGAGCAGAATCCACGCCAAAACGGCGCAAGCTTCGTTGTAAATTGCATCATATGTTCCTCCAAAATCACAAATTTTACCCTTTATTATATAGGCAAATCTTTACTGATAGAATAACACATTTTCTCTCGTTGGTCAATAGTTTTTCGCAAAAAAAAACGACGATTTACATCGTCGTTTTTTGCGTAATTATGTTCGATTATTTTGCTACGGTTACACCGGTAATGTGGGTGTTAACACCGTTATACCAATATACGAAACCTTCAACATCGATAACTGTGCCTACTTCAAGAGCGGCTACCGTCTTGTAAACATCGGTATCGGGACCGCAGAGGTAGTTTTCTACGCAGAAGTCGTAATTGTTGCCGCCATAAGATACGGTGAGGTAGATATCCTTATCCCATTCGCTATCCTTGAATCCGATCGATTCAACGGTCATACCCTTGAAGAGTGCGAGCTGGTTCTGGTAGTTGATGAGTTCTTCTGTACCGAGCTTGTCGGTAAGATCCTTGGCTTCCGCGATGAAGGAATCACCCTTAACAACTTCGAATGTTGCATCAACGATTTCTACTTCGCCGGACCATTCAGCCTTATAACCGGTAACGCGGATCTTTGTGCCGGGAGTGAGAGTTTTGCTCTCTTCTTCGGTACAAGCCATTTCATACATAAAGTATGCGCCATCCTTGTCCTGCGCGTAAACGGTGATGAGGCCCTGACCTTCGTCATTCATCCACCAGGACTGATTTGCCTGAACGTACGCTTCGATTACAACTTCCGTGTTCAGTTCAGCAGCAACGTATTCTTCGTAAGAAAGAACCTTAACCTTTTCTGTGCAGCTAACAAATGTCAGCATAAGAACAGCGGCGAGAACGAGTGCAAGAATTTTTTTCATTTTTAATCTCCTTTTGATAATAAATTAAAATGACTTACAAACTTAATTATACATCAAAAAACAAAAATGTCAAGGTTTGGCGTTTATTTTTTTGATTTTTTTATTTTTTCTTTCACTAAATACAGTATAATCGCAATCCATACGACTGCCAGACCAACCACAAGAAGCACGGCGGTCGCGGGAAGTGCGCCAAGATCGTCTTTTGCATCCTCCGTCTGGGCACCGAGACGTCCCATCTGGTTCAGTCTGTAGAGGGAGATAACGTCACTGTACATCTTCTGCAGATACCCGTCGTCAACCGTTTCTTTGCGGAATACGGATTTGGAAACGTTTTCAATCAGTTGCCCCGCCGCATTGCGAAGAGAAGCCGAACCGTTAAAAACAGGAGTAACAAACGTATCGTCCACATGTTCAAGCAAAAGCTTTGAGGCTTTTATTTTGACATCGTAATACATTTCGTTGTCTTCGCCCATCCGTGACAGATATTCTTTATATTCTGCCGAGTTTTGTGCTTTGGATGTCACCGGGACGTATCCCTCGGTAAACGCATATCCAAGCTGAATATCGTTTGTGAGAAGATACTGCGCAAACAGCCACGACGCCAGCACTTCGCCGGAATCCTCTTTATTGAAAATACATACGGACGGTCCCTGAGAGATCATCTGAGGATTTTCGGGATCGAACTGCGGGATCATCATAACTTCCGTCTCAAACTGAACGAGCGCTTCTGCGCTGATATCCGTAAGCGGCGCATCGGAGCCCATCCAGGATGCCCCCGCCGTTGAGTCGATCGCAAAAATACACTGTCCTGCGTTCAGAAAATTCGCGGGATAACTGGAGATCTTAAACGTTGAAAACGCGCCGAGCTTTACATGGTCTGCTACCGTTTGCAGAATCTCTTTCGTGGTGTCGTTGAAGAGGAGAACGTCTCCCTGCTCGGTGGAATATCCAGCCCCCGACTGACGAAGCATCTGTATCATCATATTGTCCGTGGACTTGTAAATGAACGGAATCAGTACCTTCTGTCCGTTCACTACGAACGTACCGTCCTCCGCTTTTTTTGTTGCCGCACGTGACACTTCCCAAACAAAATCCCACGTCAACACGTCAGGAAGCGTATATCCAAGTGCCTCTACGTATGTCTTATTCACGTAACACGCTTCGGTAGAGCGCATATATGGCATCGCATAATGCTGACCGTCGCTCTCACATTCCCCCAGAAACTGCGGAATGATCTCCTCGTACGTCGGTCCGTCAAAGCGAAGCTCACTGCCGCCAAGACCGTACTTTTCGTCCCGGAACAAATCGTCAAGCGGTACGACAATGTTGGCGCCCGTACGGTAGGTCGCGATATGGTCGGGATACGTAATGCATACGTTTGGAGTCGTATCGGTTGAAATATTGGTGATTACGTCGTTGTAGATCTTTCCGTAATCCGTATAAAGCCGCAGTACGACTTTTACATTCGGATACAGTGCCTCGAAACCTTCGATCGCCTGCTCATAGACTCTGGTCTGTGACTTGTTCGTATCGTTTTTCGCCCAGAACGTAATTTCATAATTCTGTGTCGTATCAAATTCCTCGGGGATCACAAACGGATCCTTCCCCTTTGAACCGTGGCATCCCGTGAAGGCGGAAAGCAGCGTCAAAATCAAAAGTCCGAGAGCAACGATTCGGTGGAAAACTGTTCTCATCCCTTCGTTCCTCCTCTCGCAACGCCTTCCATAATTTTATGACGGAATATCAAAAACAGCACGATGAGCGGCAGCGAGATCACCACGACCGCCGCCATCATTGCCGGAATGTTTTCTCTTCCGAAACCGTTTTCGCGTATTTCCTGAATACCGACGGACACCAGATAATACATAGGATCATCCGTCACAAGCCGCGGCCACACGTACGAGTTCCAGCATTCTATGACTTTCAGAATAACGATCGTTACGAGCGTAGGCTTGCAGATCGGGATCATGACCTTGAACAAGTATTTCATATCCGTCGTTCCGTCAACTTTTGCTGCGTAATAGAGCTCGTCCGGTACCCCCGCAAAATTTTCTTTGAGCAGATAAATATAGAACACCGACATCACGGACGGCAAAATCAGCCCAAGAAAAGTGTTGCGCAAATCGAGATTCGTCACTGTCGCGTAGTTTGTGATAATCACTAGTTCGCTCGGAATCATCATCAGGGATAAAAAGGCGGTGAACGCAATATTTTTTCCTCTGAAATTCAGTCTCGCAAACGCAAACGCGGCAGGAACGATAATCACAAGCATCAATGCCGTGGTTGCTACGGTAAAAATGAGAGTATTTACAAAATATTTGGCAAGAGGTACGGCAGTAAACGCATCGATGTAATTCTGCAGTGTCGGGGATAAGGTGAAAAACTTTGGAATATACTCAGCATTATACGTTCCGTAACTTTTGACAGACGTAAGGATCATCCAATAAAACGGGAACAGTACCACCACCGCCCACACGGAAAGCATCAGATACACCGCGGTACTGAGAAGCGTGTTCCCTTCAAGCGAGGCATTTGTTTTGGTTTTTCGTTGTTCTTTTTTCATCATACCGCCCCCTTAATAATGCACGTGTTTTCGGCTGACGAGAAGATTGACGACCGTTATAGTAAGGACGATAGCAAACAGGATAATCGCTGCGGCAGAGGCATACGATGGATAACCGCCGCCGTTTCCGTACAGCATATCGTACACATACCCGACGATCGTATTCATTCCCGCCGCGTTCAAATCCGTACCGAACAGAGCAACGGCATCGCTGTACGCTTTGAACGCACCGATAAAACCCGTAATCACGAGATAGAAAATCATCGGGGAGATCATCGGCATCGTGATCTTCCAAAACACGCGAAGTCTCGGCGTTCCGTCAATTTTTGCCGCATTGTAATAATCCTGCTTCACGGAGGCAAGCGCGCTCGTCAGGATCAAAATCTTGAATGGCATGACCACCCATATCGTATAGAAGCATAAAACAAACATTTTTGCCCAAAACGGTCCGTCGATAAAATCCACCGCCTCTCCGCCAAAAAAGCGGATCAAAAGGTTGACAAGTCCCTCCGAATACGCCGTCTTTTTGAAAAGGATCATAAATACAAGTCCCACGGCAAGAGTATTTGTCACGTACGGAAGAAAATAGATCGTCTGGAACAAGTGTCTGAGCGGTTTGATGGAAGCAAGTCCCACGGAAATCAAAAGCGCAATTCCCGTCGAAAGAGGTACGGTTATCATAACGAGAATGAACGTATTCCGCAGCGCCTGCAGAAAATACGTATCGTGAAGAACGTAGGAATAGTTGTACGTTCCGATCCCGAAATACGTTTGCGCCGCCGAATTGTATCCTTCTTCAAACGAATAAATAAAAACGTCCACAAGAGGATATACGAGGAAAACTCCTATAAAGAGGAGCGCGGGCAAAAGATATAGCCAACCCTTGTTATTACTGTTTTCCATCTTTTTGAAACTCCCTTAACAATGTATCTCTGTATCACATGAAATCAGCCATTCGGCTTCGTTCTTTTATCCATCATTTACCATGCCGATCACAACACTAATTATATCATATGTTTATCGAATGTTCAATAATAATCTAACGATCCACCGCATATTTACGCAAACATAAACAAGGCAATCCCAACAATCGACAAAAGTAAGCCAAGAGCTGCCGATTTCGTGATCTTTTCTCCGAAAAATATTCTGCCGAATACCGCACAAAGCAAGATCATCACAGCACTAAGAAGCGGGAACTGGATGGAGGCATCCATCGTTACCATACACTTTAATGAGAATAAATTACCAATCGCGTTACATACGGCATATCCCCCCGCCAAAACGATCAGCAACATAAACATAATTCCAGTCATTTTTTTCTTGCCGATTTCCCAAACGACCTGTTTTACGGCATTCTTTTCTCCGTTTCGATATTTCAGCAAGGAAATGATAAAAACAGCAACGACTGCTGCCACGCATCTCAGCATCGCGGAAAGCATAACAAAGCTGTTTTCGTTGATAGCATACGCAGAAATCTGGTGCATTTTCGAGAAAATATTAACCATACCGTTCGTAAGGAAAATCAGCATACAATAAAATACCAGCTTCAGGCGACTTCCTATTTGTTTTTCCTCTTTTTCGAGCAGGGACGGAACAAGAGACGCACACAGAATCACAATTCCGATCCACTTCATAATTCCCGCCGTTTCCCCAAGTGCAACGATCCCATATACAAACGGAATGATCATTCCTCCCACGAGACAGGCCGTACTCACGAGAGAAACTTTTCCGCATTCCATGGCCATGATCGTTGTGATCCCACATGTCAATGCACTGAACGCATACCCAAGCACATACAGGAAAGCAACGATATTGATTTCCGTCGGCAAACCCGATTTGAAAACCAAAAACAACACCATCACTCCGGAACTGATAATTTGATTCCAAATACAAACACTCAGTCCCCCAACCGTTCTTTTTTCAAACAGTTTTTGAAAAATAAACTGCATCGAAAAAAACACGCACGCTACAAACAAAAAGATATACTCCATATTTCTTCCTCCAAAGTTGCCATTCACTTCGTAATATAGTCAACCATCTTGACATTTATGTTTTGTGTGATATAATTTATGTTAACAGTATTGTATCACATTTTTCGCTGTACTGCTATATGATTCAGCAATATTTTTTCGTTTTTTTATTACAACACTGATTTTTAGGGAGGTTTTTTATGAATGCCATCAGCTTTACAGTTTACCCAAAGGGACTCAGCCGTTGCCTCACGATGAGCTACGATGACGGTAGAGAAGAAGACGTACGACTCATTGAGATCTTCGATAAGTACCACATCAAGGGAACGTTCCACGTGAATTCCGCTTTGGCCTATAAAGACAAACGCATTGATCTTTCCGCTATGAAAGAGGTATACAAAAACCACGAGCTCTCCTGCCATATGGCAACACATCCCTTCCCGACTAAACAGCCGGATGCTGTCGTTCTGCAGGAAACCGTCACCGACAGATTGGAGCTGGAAAAAGTCTGCGGATACGTTGTGCGCGGTATGTCCTACCCCTACGGAAACTACAATTCGCGCGTCATTGACATCATTCGCTCCGCCGGTATTGAGTATGCACGTACGGTAAAAGCCACGAAAGGATTCCAGCGTCCCGATGATTTTCTTGAATGGCATCCCACCTGCCACCATGGCGATGCCGCCGCGCTTCTCCCTTCCTTCTTAGAGGCTTCTCCGCAATCCGGTCCCCTCTTCTACGTTTGGGGACACAGTTACGAATTCGACCGCGACAACAATTGGGATCAGATTGAAGAATTCTGTGAAAAAGTAAGCGACAGAGATGACATGTGGTATGCAACAAACATCGAGATCGTCGATTACGTCAATGCACAAAAGGCGCTCCGATTCTCCTACGACTGCAGTCTCGTATACAACCCCTCCGCCATTCCAGTTTGGATCTTAGTAAACAAAGAGCCCGTTGAAATTCCCGCCGGTACTACCGTTGCCCTCTGATTATTTTCATAAACAAAATGCACCCTGAGAGTGAACAAAATTCTCAGCGTGCATTTTTTCGTTTTATTTCAAATCTTCGCGAGGGACGATTTACTTCCGCACGATTTCAAATCCGTCCGCGTACTCATCGCGTTCCAGTGAGTCGGGAATGATAACCTTGATACCGCCATCCACGATCGCGTATTCCAGATTCACACCGGTAGCGAGGTGACGCACAGCCTTTACACTGTCAAGCGCAATCGGAATGATCTCTTCCGTTGTGTGGATTTCCTCCTCTGCATACTGCTTGAACGCAAATACGGAGTCGCCCTTTCCTGTAAAGGCAAACGAGTCGATCTTGTACGGTGCGGCAATTCTGGTACCGTAAATACCCTCTCCGTTCTTCTTCAGCCACTCACCCATAATCTGCATTCTCTCAACGGCGGGCTTCGGAATGTTTCCGTCGGGCGAGGGAGAAACGTTCAGCGCCAGATTTCCTCCCTTTGCTACGATATCGAGAAGGAGATGGATCAGCTTACGCGGAGACTTGTACGTTTTGTCTTCGAAACGGTAGGAGAACGAGTTCGCCATAGAAATACAGCTTTCCCACGGACATCCAAGCGGTGTCTCCGGTACTTTCTGCTCGGGGGTAATGTAGTTTTCGGTAGGACCTGCATTCACGCGGTCAACGGAGATAAGACCGGGATTGTACTGACGCGCTTCGGCAATAATATCTTCAATATCGATACCAAGATTGCGAAGCGGACGAATCCATCCCGCATCCATCCAGAAAATATCCACTTTTCCGAGGTCGCGCACAATCTCCACGATCTGATTTCTTGTAAAATCTTTAAATTTCTGCCATTTTTCGGGATTTTCAAGGACGTTGTACGTCGGATGAGAGCTCGTATAATGACCGACGCCGTGGTTTTCCCAGAAATCCTCGTGATGCCAGTCTGCCTTTGAGAAATATGCGCCGATACCGAGTCCTCTTTTACGGAATTCGTCAAAGAGAAGTTTTACGGCGTTTGCGTTCTTGTTCGTCGAGAACGGACACTCGGGAGACGTGATTTTGTAATCGGTATACTTAGTATCGTACATACAGAAGCCGTCGTGATGCTTTGTCGTGATAATGCAGTATTTAAATCCACAGTCTGCCACGAGATCAGCCCATTTCTCCGGATCAAAGCGCAGGGGGTTAAAGGTTTTGATAAGGCTCCAATAATCCTTCTTCAGTTGTTCTCCGCCCGTCGTTTGTGCATCCTCGATCCAGTCGATCTCGTTTCTTGACCAATGTCCGCAGTTATCGACAAGAGGCCACGATTCCGTGATACCAAGCTGACAATACAGCCCCCAGTGCATCATAAAACCGAGTTTCTGGTCTTTAAACCACTCAAGCTGCTCCTGCACCGCAGGTTCAGTCGGATAATGATAATTTTCGGGAGTATAGGTATGTACTCCATTGGTTACGTCTGCCATGCGTCAACCTCCATATATTTAGCTTAAATTATTTTCCGTTTTTTTCTTCGCCGGGTTTGCGGATGATCCCGATAATTGAAGAGATAATCGCTACGGATTCGTAGATCACTCCACCGATCGCCATCGTGAATACGTCATAAACGATCACAAGAGGAGATGTGATAAGAATGCTCTTTCTGACGTTCTGAGGATCCTTAAACGACAGCGCGAGAGTATTTAGAACAAGTCCAACAAACACAAACACCGAATACCACGCCTGCCATGTTATGATACCCATAATAGCCGAAATAACAGCGAAAATGATCGGCAGAAGTTTGTCGTCCCGTCCGCTTTTATTTCTGTAGTAATACACGATATTACGGAAAAAACCAACGAAATCCATCGCCATACCGGTAATTGCCCCCACAAACAAATAGTGAAGACAAAAAACAACGCACGTTGCCGTTTGCAAAAGCAGCAGCTGCTTCTGAGTTTTCGTCTGATATGAGAGAAAACCAAGCACAATGGCAATAGCGCCAAAAATCTGTCCAATAATAAAAGCCATATTCTATCCTTCCTTTAACTTATTTTTTACTATCTTTATTTGCTCCAAGATAGCTACGCCATATCTTTATACATTGTATACGATACGGTGATTTTTTTCAATTCAAACCCATCACTGTTTACACAAAGTTAATATTTCGACATAAAACGCGCCCTCGAAGGCGGAGAGTTAACCCGTCATCTTCGAGGGCAATCTGTTTATTCAGCGGAAATAATATAATTGTAGATCGGCTGACCACCACAAAGCATTGTGATCTCCACGCCGTCTCCCACATGACTCTGAAGAACTTCCTCGGCTTGTTTTGCCTGTTCTTCGCTTACTTCTTCACCAAAGAATACCGTCAAGAAGGAAGCGTCCGTAAACTTGTCTCCAATGGCTGCGATACATTCCATTTCATCGTCCGAGGAACAAATGATGCTTCCCTCAAGAAGACCAATGGTCTGACCGCTGCTGATTTTTACACCATCAATGGACGTATCGCGCACGGCGTACGTTGTCTGTGCCGTGCGGACATTAGCAATCGCCGCCTGCATTTCGGTCGTGTTCGTTTCTTCATCCGCATCGGGATTGAAGGAGATCATAGCGGAGATTCCCTGCGGAACACTCTTAGTATTTAGAACGATGACTTTTTTATCTGTGATCATTTCCGCAGCCTGCACCGCTACGAGGTAGATGTTCTTATTGTTCGGAAGAACGTACACCACTCTGGCGGGGGTTTTGTTCACACCATCAATGATATCCTGCGTACTCGGGTTCATCGTCTGACCACCGAAAATAATGTTATCCGCGCCGAGATCTATGAACGTATCGCGGATTCCATCTCCGATACAAACGCTGACGAAACCAAATTCTTTTGTCGGAGCCAGAGAGATTGCAGCGCTTTCCGTTTTATCTTCTTTTCCGATTGCTTCAATTTTTTCTGCGGAGGATTCCTTTGCAATGATGGAAGAATGCTGAAGACGCATATTTTCCACTTTCATATTGGCGATCTCGCCGTATTTCAGCGCCATCTCGATGACCTGACCGGGATGGTTCGTATGAACGTGAAGCTTGATAAAATCTTCGGCGTCAACAAATACCGCACTGTCTCCGATGCCGTATACGAAGTCAAGGAAATCCGTTGCCGTTCCCTCACCGTAATACTTTTCGCTCTTATTTACGATGCATTCCGTGCAGTATGCAAACACGATAGAGGAGGTATCGAAATCGGTAAAATCCGCTTCCGTAACTGCAGTTTCCGCACCGGATTCGTTCTGCGCGATGACGGGAGAAAGGTTGAGTGCGTCAAGCATACCGGAGAGAACGAACACAAATCCGTATCCGCCGGCATCCACAACGTTGGCTTCTTTCAAAATCGGTAAGAGCTCGGGTGTCTTTGCGAGCGTTTCTTCTGCCGTTTTTACGATATACGCAAACAAACCTACGATGTCGTCGTGGAATTCATCCTTGACTTCCGCCGCTTTTTCAGAGCAGATACGCATTACTGTAAGGATCGTTCCCTCGGTCGGATGCATCACCGCTTTGTACGCTTCTTCCGTACCTTTTTTAAATGCGAGAGCAATATCGTCCGCCGTTGCGCTCTCCAGTCCCTTTAAGGATTTTGCCATTCCGCGGAAGAAAAGGGACAAAATTGCTCCGGAATTTCCTCTTGCCGAACGAAGCACCATATTCGCGATGCGTTCCGCACAGTCCGATACGGTCCCGTCGAAATTCTCAAGGGCGCGAACGGTCGTCATCGTCAAGGTCATATTGATTCCCGTATCTCCGTCAGGAACGGGAAAAACGTTCATATTGTTAATCGTCGTTTTATTGTTATCGAGTGCGTTGGCTGCTGAAATAACCATCTCGCACAGCATGGATCCATCAATTACCATTTTAATTATCTCTCCGTTCCAAGGTAGAATAAAGCAAGGGTTCCGGGGCCGGAGTGAGAGCCGATTACCGGTCCGACGTAAGAAATGCGAACATCGTCGATCCCCATCTCACTGCGAATGCGAGATGCCAGATATTCGGCATCTTCGATGCAGTCACCGTGACTGATAAATACGGGGTATGTCACGGGCGTGATCATCGTTGCCTTCATATTGTTAAAAAGAGCGTCGATGGCTGCTTTTCTTCCTCTGACCTTGGACACGTTGATGAGCTTGCCGGCGTTGTCCACGTGCATAACGGGCTTAATGCTGAGCATACTTCCCACCACTGCCGTTGCCGCGCTGACTCTGCCCCCTCTTTTCAGGAAGAACAAATCGTCCACGGTGAACCAGTGGCACAG
>JAZRNC010000031.1:0-20571 GCA_045647965.1 Eubacteriales bacterium
ACCTCTGTACATCGACGTTGTAACTGCACTCTCCATGACAGGCAGAACCGACATCAAGGTTGTTGGCGGTCGTTACGGTCTCGGCTCCAAGGATACTCCTCCCCAGTCCATCTTCGCTGTATACGAAAACCTTGCAGCTGACGCTCCCAAGAACAACTTCACCATCGGTATCGTGGACGACGTAACCGGTCTTTCTCTCGAAGAAAAGCCCGCTCCCGACACAGCAGCTGCAGGTACTATCGCTTGTAAGTTCTGGGGTCTCGGTGGTGACGGTACTGTTGGTGCAAACAAGAACTCCATCAAGATCATCGGTGACCATACCGATAAATACATTCAGGCGTACTTCCAGTACGACTCCAAGAAGACTTCCGGTATCACCATTTCTCACCTCAGATTCGGTGACAAACCCATCAAGTCTCCTTACTACATCAACAAAGCTGACTTCGTTGCTTGCCACAACTCTTCTTACCTCAAGAAGTATGACATGGTAAGCGATATTAAGCCCGGCGGAACATTCCTCCTTGACTGCGCATGGGATGCTGCAGGTCTTGAAGAAAATCTCCCCGCTTCCGTTAAGGCATACATCGCAAACAACAACGTTAAGTTCTACACAATCGACGCTACCACAATCGCTACTAAGCAGATCGGTAACGCAAAGGTTAAGAACACTGTTCTTCAGTCCGCATTCTTCTCTCTTGCTAACATTCTCCCGAAGGATGATGCAATCGATTACATGAAGAAGGCTGCTTACAAGTCCTACATTAAGAAGGGTCAGGCTATGGTTGACCTCAACTATGCCGCTATTGATGCAGGTTCTGACGCATTCGTTGAAGTTGCAGTTCCCGAAGCATGGAAGAACGCAGGTGCTGATGCTCCTAAGGCTACTTACGCTACAAAGAGAGAGGACCTTGCAAAGTTCGTAAACAACGTTGTTACTACAGTTAACGCTATGGCAGGTGACAGCCTCCCCGTTTCCGCATTCGAAGAATACGTTGACGGTACATTCCCGCAGGGTTCCACCGCTTCCGAAAAGCGCGGTGTTGCTGTTTACGTTCCTGTATGGTATCCCGAAAACTGTATCCAGTGTAACAACTGTGCATTCGTTTGCCCGCACGCTGCTATCCGTCCGTTCGCTATGAACGAAGAAGAAGCTGCAAAGGCTCCCGAAGCTACAAAGTTCACAGCTAAGCCCGTTATCAAGACAAACTACAAGTTCTCTATGGCTATCTCCCCGGCTGACTGTATGGGTTGTACCCTCTGCGTAAAGGCTTGTCCCGTTACCGCAAAGGCAGAAAAGGATGGCACAGATAAGAAGGCAATCGAAATGGTTCTCCGCGAAACACAGGCTGACCAGCAGGCTCCTTGGGATTACGCGGTATCTGAAGTTTCTGAAAAGCCCGAACTCATCAACGCTACTGTTAAGGGTTCTCAGTTCAAGCAGCCGCTTCTCGAATTCTCCGGCTCTTGCGCAGGTTGTGCAGAAACCTCTTACGCTCGTCTTATCACTCAGCTCTTCGGTGAATCCATGTACATCTCCAACGCTACCGGTTGTTCTTCCATTTGGGGTGGTTCCGCTCCCGCTACTCCCTACACCGTAAACAACGGCTCCGGACGCGGTCCCGCTTGGGCTAACTCCCTCTTCGAAGATAACGCTGAACACGGTCTCGGTATGTACCTCGGCCAGAAGACAATCCGTGACAGATACATCCAGAAGATTCGTGACCTTGCTAAGATGTATGATGACATCAACGCAACTCAGGAATACAAGGATGCTCTCCAGAATTACCTCAACACAATCGACGACTCCAAGGCAAATGCAGCTGCTACCGACCACATGGTTAAACTTCTTGAAAAAGACGTTGCTGCCGGCACTTGTGAAAGCGTTCCCGCAGAACGTGAAATCCTTGAAGGAAAAGATTACCTCGCTAAGAAGTCCGTATGGATCTTCGGTGGTGACGGATGGGCATACGATATCGGTTTCGGTGGTCTCGACCACGTTATCGCTTCCGGTGAAGATGTAAACATCATGGTATTCGATACCGAAGTTTACTCCAACACTGGTGGACAGGCTTCCAAGTCTTCCAACATCGGTCAGGTTGCTCAGTTCGCAGCTGCAGGTAAGGCAATCGGCAAGAAAAACCTCGCTGAAATTGCTATGTCCTATGGCTATGTGTACGTTGCTCAGGTTGCTATGGGTGCTGATATGAACCAGCTCCTCAAGGCTCTTACCGAAGCTGAAGCATATCCGGGTCCGTCCATTATCATTGGTTACGCTCCTTGTGAAATGCACGGTATTAAGGGCACAATGGCTAACTGCCAGCTCGAAATGAAGAAGGCAGTTGAATCCGGTTACTGGCAGATGTTCCGTTACAACCCTGCTCTCAAGGCAGAAGGCAAGAATCCCTTCATCCTCGACAGCAAGGAACCCACGGCAAGCTACATCGACTTCATTAAGTCTGAAAACCGTTACAGCCGTCTCGCTGCTTCCAACCCTGAACGTGCTGCTGAGCTCTTCGAAATGGCTGAAGCAAATGCTAAAGCTAAGTACGACAGACTCACAAAGATGGGTAAGCTCTACGAATAATATCAACATAATTTGTCTTAAAATGACAAATAACTGCCAAGTGCTCTTAACGGCACTTGGCAGCTTTGTTTTATATTGGTGTCAGCCAACAACAAAGAAGGACGAATGTCAAAATCCGTCCTTTTTTTAATATATTTTAGCTTGTTATAAATAACTATACTGTTTGAATAACTTAAAACAAAAGTTATTTATGATGGTTAATCCTGCACATCCGCTCTTGCGAACATATGCGCAAGCTCTCTCGGCTGAACTGAATGGAACATCGCAAACGCGTAACGGTAATCCTTGACCTCGGGAAGGTCTGCAATTACGTCAAACCAGAGTTCACGTCCGCCGTCTTCAATATCAAGATCAGCAAACGGAATTTCTACGATATCACTACCGCATCCACCCACAACATTCTTTACGATACGTTTTACCTTGGGTTCGTTCTTGAAAACGTACGTAATTTCTGCCGGACAACGAAGCTGCGGTGCTTCTTCCAAACCGTTTCGGCCATCCATAATAGCCATTGCTTCACCAAAGTCCGTTTCTTCTACTGTAAATTTAACCTCACCGGGAGCATATTCCGCAGGAGAAGCCGAATAGATAGTGAATGTATTATTGCGCAGTGCTTCCGACTGAATAATCAACGTATTATTCTTAGCCGCAAGTTTGACGCCCTCAAGTTTATCTCCGTAGTAGTTCACGATCTTATAAGCAGGTGCATTCTCGATCGAAGAAGCGAGGGGCAGACGGAGTTCTTCATAATGCCATTTGAACTCGACAGCAGGATCGGACGCCTGTACACAGAAGAGATATTTTCCGGGCTGCAGTTTCAGTTCATACTGCTTCGATACACTCTGTCCGGCAGCAAGATCGAACGGGAAACTCGGATCGTCGAGATCTGCCATATTTACGGGACATATCTGAAGCTTTGCCTTACCGCAAATCGGCACATCGTTACGATTTTCGAGTGTGATCTCTACCGTGCCGTCATAAAGTCCATCTTCACCAAATACGAAAGGTTTGAGCACCTTAATTTCGGAATGAACGATATTCAGTTTGGGTTCCCCTTCCGGATATTTGAGCTGAACGTTTTCGACAAAGTCCATCACGTTTACGTGGCATTCTTCCAGTGTCGTCGCATACTTTCCACAGAAGGAAATATTCTCAAGGGTAACGTTTCGTACCATACATTCTTCACTGTATCCCTCAAGACGAGAACGAGACGGCAGAATCTCCTGTTCACCACCAAGATAAATATTCTTAATTGTAAGACCGTCGATGTCACCCATCGAATTATCCTCATTCCATACGGAATTGGTAATTCTTACGTCAAAAATCTGAGCACCGGGCGCATCTTCAATACGAATGTTGTCGAACACGATGTTTCTGAGCTTACCTCTGTCACCGTGGTGAATACCCATCAACGGATATCCTGTTACACTGTGAAGAATATCGATGTTTTCAAATTTGATGTTTCTTGCATAATCTGCACGGATTTCCACACCGATTTCAAGAGGACGCGCAAAATCGTTCCACAGTGTGGAATCACGGAAAAGAACGTTTTCAAGGTTACCCGTGTCAAATGCCTTAGCCACAAAACAGTCGTCCCAAGTACGAATGAAACAATGTTCAACAAGTGCATTGCGGGTTCCACAAATGTCGACACCGTCGGAGTTTCCGCGACAGCCTACTATATTGATGTTATCAATATATACGTTATCGCAACCGAAAATACGGCACGTCCAGTTACAGCTATTGAGGAATGAAACATCGTGAATCGTAAGATTTTTGCAGAAACGTGCTTCAAACTGATACTGATGCTTTCCGTCATGTCTTGCAAAGCGTTCACAGCAAATACATCCGAAGCCGCAGACCTTCAAGTTATCAGAATTTTCAATATGGAATTTTCCGTGAATGATGGAATCCTTGGCAAGATATACGGTAACGTTATTTGCATTCTTGATAATAACTCTGCCCTGAAGAACAACGCCTGAGTCGAGATAGAGTACCGTGTTATCTTCGGTAATATTGATGTCCCCTTTGTACTCACCCGCACAACGATAGATAATTTTTTCAGCAGCTAAGCTTACACCTTCATCACGCGGAGCACTTGCCCAAAGAACGATATTATTCTTATAACTTCCGTTAATTTCAACTGAGATTTTTTCAGGCTTATCCATATGAATTCGGATCGTATGCTCGTCATATTCAGCCTTCATCCCCAGACGAAGAGGTCGAATGGTAACCGTTTCAATCGGAATAACGGATGTAAGTTCAAAATCTGTCGGTTCGTCCATTAAAACGATGGCGAACGCCATTTTTTCATTGTGGTTATACGGCGGCGGATATACGGTCGTTTCATATACCGGTACTCGACGGCCGTTTACTTTAAGTGTGTAATTCATATTGATTTCCTTTCGTGTTAATTTCACCCATGGGAACACGATTATTCCTCACTACGATAAGTATACTAAATAATTATGACGAACAATAAAGTAACTTATGTATAAGTTTTGAATTTTTTCATTATTTTTACATAATTACATAAAAAACGGACCGCGACACGATGTGTCCATTCAGGAGAATTCCCGACGATACATGCGTGTGCGATCCGTAATTTATTAGTGTTTATGAGCCTTAATAAAGCCGAGCATTTTTGATAACTCCATCACAAAGAGTGGGACGAAGATCAAAAGAAGCGCGATAAGGTATTTATAGGTGGGGAGTGTTACAACGCCGAATGCCGTTCCGACAGGTGTGAAAAGCACGAGTGCTACAAGAACCGTGGACGCCAGCGCGGCAAGGTTGAGATTCTTATTCTTGAACGGACCAATCTTGAAGAGAGAATGTTCGGAGCGCATATTGTATGCCTGAACGATCTGGCAAAGAGCGAGAACCATAAACGCCATCGTACGTCCGTCGGCAATTCTTGCCTCTTCTCCACCCCAGCCGATCCAGAATCCAATGAGTGTCAAAAGAGCAAACATAACGCCCTGCAGAACAACGCGGACACCGAGACCGTGTGCAAAGATGCCTTCGTTTTTCGGCTTGGGTTTACGATCCATAACGTCGTTTTCCACCGCTTCCATACCGAGTGCAATCGCCGGAAGTGAGTCGGTAACGAGGTTAATCCACAGAAGCTGCATAGACAGGAGAGGAGTTTCGTGCCACAGCAACATTGCGGCAAACACCGTGATAACTTCACCGATATTCGTACCAAGAAGGAAACCAACAACCTTTTTAATGTTGGCGTAAATACCTCTTCCCTCTCGAACGGCATCAACAATTGTTGCAAAGTTGTCGTCTGTGAGTGTCATATCGGCTGCACCCTTCGCAACATCCGTTCCGGTGATACCCATTGCACATCCGATATCCGCCGCTTTGAGCGCAGGGGCATCGTTAACACCGTCACCGGTCATGGATACTACCTGGCCTTTTCTCTGCCAAGCTTTGACAATACGAATCTTATTTTCAGGGGAAACTCTGGCATAAACCGAGATATTTTCAACGCACGCGTCGAGTTCGCTGTCCGTCATTGCATCGAGTTCTGCACCCGTAATCGCACGGTCTCCATCGAGAAGAATACCGAGTTCTTTTGCAATCGCGGAAGCCGTAACGACGTGGTCACCGGTAATCATAACCGGCTTAATACCCGCTCTTCGACAAACAGTAACCGCTTCTTTTGCTTCCGGACGCGGCGGGTCGATCATACCAACAAGACCCATAAACGTGAGGCCGGATTCAAGATCTTCTGACTTCGCAGACGACGGAACTTCATCAATGAATTTGTACGCTACAGCAAGTACGCGAAGCGCATCGGAACTCATTTTTTCCGTCATCATTTTGGCAGCGTCCATATTACCGCCGATGCATCTCTGCATCATCATATCGAATGCGCCTTTGACGATTACGACGTTTTTGCCGTCGATATTATTCACCGTAGTCATCAATTTTCTATCGGAGTCAAACGGAATCTCAGCAAGTCGAGGATATCTTTTGTTCAGTTCCTCTTTTACAAGTCCGTTCTTATGTGCAGCAAGAACGATGGCTGTTTCCGTCGGGTCACCGATATGCTGCTCTTCCGTACCATGGAAAACAACGGATCCGTCACAGCACAGAGTGCCGTACATAAGCAGTTCTTTGATCTTGTCTGAATTATTCGTTGAAATCAGTTCGGCATCTAACATACCGTCAAGGTACGCCTTTGTGAGTGTCATTCGGTTCTGGGTGAGAGTTCCCGTTTTATCAGAGCAAATGACGGATGCGCCACCAAGCGTTTCAACGGCAGGTAAGCGTCTGATGAGTGCATTTCTCTTAACCATACGCTGAACGCCAATCGACAATACAATCGTAACAATCGCCGGAAGTCCTTCGGGAATCGCCGAGACAGCAAGAGATACCGCCGTCATAAAAATCTCAAGCACGGAGATACCGTTTACAAGACCGACAACAAAAATTACCGCACACGCTGCAAGAGCAACGATACCGAGATATTTACCGAGCTGTGCAAGCTTCTGCTGGAGGGGGGTCTGGGTTTCTTCTTCACTGTCAAGAAGGTTCGCAATCTTACCCATTTCCGTGTTCATTCCCGTAGCAGTAACAACAGCAATCGCGGTACCGTACGTAACGGAACATCCGGAGAATACCATATTATGACGGTCGCCAAGAGGTGCTTTCACATCACACATCTCTTCCGCATCCTTTTCGGAAGGTACCGATTCACCGGTGAGTGCCGATTCCTCGCTCTTTAAACTAACCGAACGAAGAAGTCTTGCATCTGCCGGAATGAAATCGCCGGCTTCCAGGTGTATGATATCACCCGGTACAAGTTCGGATGCATCAATCACCGATTCCACACCGTCACGAATCACACGAGCGTGTGGCGCTGACATACTTTTCAGAGCATCCAGAGCCTTTTCCGCCTTCGATTCCTGCATAACGCCCATTACTGCATTCAAAATAACAATGAGCACGATCAGAAGAGGTTCAAATAATTCGCCCCAGTTTTGCTCCAAGCAAACGACTGTAAACGAGACAACGGCTGCTGCGATCAGAATCAAGATCATCACGTCCTTGAATTGATCAAAGAAGCGCTGCAGCATCGTTTTCTTTTTCTTTTCATTTAATTTGTTCGGACCGTATTTAGCTTGAAGTTCTCTTGCTTTTTCGCCGGAAAGACCGGATTCAGCATTTGAAAAAAGTTCAATCAAAACTTCATCGCGTTTTTGGCTGTGTGGTGTCAATGAATGTAATCCTCCTTTTAATGTGTTATAGGCACCTCAAATAGTATACCAAATTTTCTCTATAAAATCAATAGAAACCATTTAAAAAAGCACATGCGTAAAATAAAAATCCCCACTACTACCATATTCGTCATTTTTTAATAGATGTACCATTGTGAATTCTTTAATTCTCGCATATAGGCTCAGTCAAAAAATTTATCTTTTGCTATTTTCGTCCGACATTTCAAAAGTTTCTGACAAAACGTAGTAGATTTCACACTTCAGCATAATAAAGCCTCACGGCGTTCAAATAAGTTTTTCCATAATCTCAGCCAAAGCATTGGCAAGACATTGAAATCCAATATCATTCAAGTGTGAGCCCTCCACAGTAGCTCCGACGGGACCGTCCGAATCATCACATACTGTGGAACCGTTGATGAAATATACGTTTTTATCATTGTTAGCTATTGCCCGTTGGTACGTATCATAAACGATCGCCACTCTTTCGTCATTTGAACCTAAATACGTGAGCTTTGGTGTCGTTGTCAGCATAATGATCGGGAGATCCGGCTGCGCGCTACGAATGATATCAAACATTCTGCCGTGCGTTTGTCTCAAAAAATCCGGATTTGGGGCGTTGTGATCGTAATCATATACGAGCATTTTCATATCCAATCCTGCAATATATTCTGCCATCTCAACTTCTCCCTTGGCACTGCCTGAAAAGCCGAGATTGATAAAATCGCAGTGATAGCGTCTTGATAAAATACTTGGATATACATATCCAGGTCTGGAAACACATCCGCCTTGCGTAATGGAATGGCCGTAATAAACGATCGGTTTTTCATTGATATAGGGTGAGGGGGCTTCAAGGATCGAATTTTCATCGAGTCCTATGTAGACCTCTTTGACCTCACTATACGTCGGCATATTGATTGTAATCTCGCGTCGCTTTTTTTGTGGCTGGTTAAAGAAGTTGTTCTTGAATTCGATCAAACGTTCAAAACCATCCTTTATATTGTACGGAGGCATAAAGCTTCCGCTGTATATCTCCTTGCCGCCTTCTCTTACATACATATCAAATCCCGCAGATCCTATAAGAGTAAAGTGAGGCATTTTTCCGATTGCTCCGTATTTTACATTGATAGCAACGTAAGGGCTGTCGGTAACAAAACGAATTCGTCCGCCTGCAGTATTCGTATGCAGGGCAAAAACACCGTCGCTTACTTTTCTTGCTACTTCTTGCGGCATACGTCTGTACATCCCGTTTTCTTTGAAAACGCCATAAATACAGAACGGAGAATTGTCAATGCTGTAAAAACGTATTCCAGGTTGTTGTATCGATGTTTCGATTTTGAAATTATTATCAATCTACGCAATATCAATCATTTTCATTCTCCATTACTTCAAATGTTTTTTCGTGGTGTAAATCAAGACAAGCACCTCTTTTAATCATTATAACACGCTTCCAAAATATTTACACCCGCCTCTCTGTGTATTTTCCAAACTTCGCTCATAAATTACCGAAAGAACTCTATATTTATTCTGTCAAAAATATAATGCTTTTTATATTCCACACTAAAAATACAGAAGCCTGAAAAACAAGGGCTTTTCGTATTTTTTCTTGAACAAAATAACAGCATTACATATAAAAAGCCTCGACAGTAGTTTTTCTGCCGAGGCTAAATTGTTTATTCTCTTTTAAATGTTTGCTAATACACTCTATCACCCACGATTGTATGTTCGATAACATACACCGAGTTATGCTTAAGAGCATATACGACGCGATGACCTTGCCGCAACCATAGACTGCCTAATAAGAGTTGCCTCCATATCAAATTGACAAATATTTTTAAAATTCAATGGTATATAGATTACCGTGAGCATCACTATAAAAGCACGTGTCGCCGTAAAAATCGATGAATTCCGGTTCCTCCTGAAAACCCATATCCATAATGTTAACATATGTACCCGTCTTCTGTTCACAGTCGATGACACGGATGGCCGGACAATTCACCTTATTTCCGGAAAAGCCTTCTGTAGAATATATTTTCCCGCCACGAAAAGCGGCGCCTTGAATGTATCGGTGATATTCCAAATCGAAGCTTTCGCGTATATCTTCAACACCAAGGACAACTTTCTTCACGTTAAATTCAGGATCCATAACCCCATCACGAACAAGAGGAAGATCAAATCGGAAATATTTTGTGCCTAATTCTTCGTTTTTCATAACAAATGCGTAGTAGGAACGATTCTCACGATCAACGACGAAATTACCGTAAGGACGAACCCCATGTTTTTCCGTAGAGACTTTCCAGTACATCGGGTCTTCACAAAATCCGATCTTGATCAGTTGAACGAGAGTCGAACTAAATTCATTACCCTTGCGCTGTATTCGGTATACACAGCACACACCGATCCGTTCGTCTTCTTGACCCTTGTAGTTATTATAGATATTGGAATACAGAAGCGGGTATTCGTCTCCGTCTTCATAGAATTCAGCGCCAAAGCAAACCGCATTACAGTGCGGCATGATGGATTCTGTCCGATCTAATGTGAACTCTGCGATCGGATTCAATTCGTTAATTTCTCCATCTTTTATATCCGGCAAGTAATACACAGCACAATGCCCTTTCGTATTGAAACGAAAAAGCTCTGTGCCATAAATCGCCCCGTCCTGTCCACGGTTAATCTTTGCAACTTGTCTAATTTTCATACAATTCCTCCTTTTACATCGTACCAAAACACAGCGTTAGGATATAATAACACCCCCAACAGGAATCGAACCTGTAACTAACCCTTAGGAGGGGTTTGTTATGTCCATTTAACTATGGGGGCAAAATAACAATGACGACATCGTACGAGACGATATCGTGATTGTTATTTAATTATTGTTTTATTGTTATGTGCGGAATTTTCTGTTTCCCTATAAATCCTGAGAATGTTTTATCAGAAAATCGGGTAACCCGCGTTTGTGTGAGCTTCGATCAGTTCCTTACACATAGCAACGATCTCATCCGTAGAGAGTTCTGCTGCGGTGTGAGGATCCATCATAGCTGCCTGATAAAGAGTTTCACGACAACCTGTGTGAGCAGCTTCGATTGTGAGCATCTGAGGATAGATGTTCGAAGAGTTCATCGCTGCAAGCTGAAGCGGGAGTTCGCCAACGTATGTAGGAGTAATGCCGTTTGCGTCAACGAGACAAGGAACTTCGACACAAGCAAGATCCGGAAGGTTCGGGATCACACCGTGGTTGATCACGTTACCGCCGATTTTGTAAGGAGTATCCGTCATGATCGCTTCCATAATACGGGATGCATATTCTTTGGAGCGTTCGTGACCTACGTTACCGCCTGCCATAATGTCTTCCTTCTGCTTCTTCCAATCAGCGATCTGCTTGATACAGCGGCGCGGATATTCATCAAGCGGAATATTAAACTTTTCGATCAGATCATCACGGTTAGGCTTAATGTAGAACGCGTTGTATTCTGCATTATGCTCGCTACTTTCCGTGCAGTAATAACCAAGCTTGTCAATATAGTCAAAGCGAACCATATCACCGTGCTTTTCGCTGGCATTCTTTTCCTTGGCACGACGTTTGATTTCGGGGTAAAGATCGTTTCCGTCCTTATCGTAAACTTCAAGGAGCCAAGCCATATGGTTGATACCTGCAATCTTCGCAAGGTGACCGTCAAGTTTATCCTTCATATCAAGTTCACCCAAAAGTGTAGAAACGCAAGTCTGTACACTGTGGCACAGGCCTACTGTCTTTACCTTTGTATAGCGCTGCATGTAGCCGGCAATCATTGCCATCGGGTTTGTATAGTTGAGAAGCCAAGCATTCGGGCATACTTCTTCGATATCTTCCGCAAAGCCCTTCATAACGTGGATGGTACGCATTGCACGGAAAATACCACCGATACCAAGTGTATCACCGATCGTCTGACGGAGGCCATACTTCTTCGGAATTTCAAAGTCAATGATCGTACAGGGATCGTACAGACCAACCTGAATCGCATTTACTACAAAATCTGCGCCGCGAAGAGCATCTTTTCTTTCGGGAATACCGAGATACTTCTTAATCGTTGCGCGATTTTCATTGATATTCTTATTCAGCGCGCAGATAAGAAGATAAGATTCTTCAAGACGAATGGGATCAATGTCATAAAGTGCGATTTCCGCATCATGGAAAGAGGGGCACAGCAAGGTGTCACCAACAACATTTTTCAGGAATATGGTACTTCCTGCACCCATAAATGTAAGTTTCATAATTTATTCTCCTCATATTTTTTGATATCATGGACAAATTCCCATAATACCCTTACATAATATTTTACCATTATTTTTTCAAAATACTATTGCACAGTGTAACTCAAATTTGTTATAATGTAACTATAAAACGATGAAGGAGAAATTTCAATGGAACAGAAAGACCGTATGATGCACAATTATATTTTTAATTCGCAATTTCACGATTTAAATCCGATTACCGTCGGAAGCGAAAACTGTTTACCGGGTAAATCGTTCGGACCGACGATTCGAAAACACATATTGATCCACTACGTAAAGAGTGGATCAGGTACAGTGGCTCGCCGAAACCGTTCCATCACTGTTCACGCAGGTGAGGCTTTTCTGATCCGCCCGAACGAAATTGTAACCTACACCGCAGACTTAACCGATCCCTGGCACTACGCATGGGTAGGATTTGACGGTGAATTATCAAATAACTGCTCAAAACTCGACGACATCATCCAGCTTCCCGAAGGGTTGTTTGACGAAATGCTTGAGTATGCGCACGAAGAACTGAGCGAATACAAAATTGCATCCGTTCTATTCAAAATGTACGCCCATCTGATGAGTCATCATGAGCCGCGGCACCACTATATTACCGACGTAAAAAATTACATCCGGACACTCTATATGTACCCCATCACTGTCGAAGAGATTGCAGGACAGCTGAATCTCGACCGACGCTATCTCTCCCGAATTTTTAAACAAAACACGGGAAAAACCATTCAGGAATACTTGATCGACATGCGAATGAAGGAAGCCAAAAATCATTTATTAAACGGTGAATCCATCGAAAAGGCCGCTTCCCTGTCCGGATATCCCGATCCCTGCAATTTTTCAAAAATGTTCAAGCGGAAATTCGGTGTCAGTCCTCTTGAATGGAAAAAAGAAAATTCAAACTTCTAACTTTTTGATAAAAAGCGAAAATAACGCGCGACTCAATGAAACGAGCCACGCGTTATTTTTATTTTTTCGTGAAAGGGTTCTGGATTACTTTAATTATTTTGCTGCAGCCTTCTTGTACTGATCGTTGATACCCTTAACAGTTTCCATATCTGCGCTCTTGTTCTGTTCTACGTAAGATGCCCAGTCGGAAGGTGTACCGTCATACTTGAACTGGCTGATCATAACGTTCGTCGGATGCGTCTTAATGTTAAGCATGAATGCAAGCGAGCAGTAGTTGTTTTCTACGCAGATGTCGAGCATCTGAGCGTCGAGGTTATCCTTGGAGTACTTTGTCTTCATACCGGTTTCAAAGTATGCAGGGTAAATTTCTGTGTAGCCCTTCATATTGAGAACTTCTGTGATGAGACATACGTTGTCAAGCTTGCTGTTCGGAACGGTTACGAAGATACCACCGGGCTGAACGATATGACAGCCGATGTAGTCCTTCTGAGTTTCGTCAAGCTTCGGAACGGGGAGAATACCGTAGTTAGCAGTACCCTTGGAAATTACGTTGGGAACACGCCAGAAACCGTCTCTGAGGAAGAGAGCACGACCTTCAGCCATAGCAGCGTTTGCCTTGTGCTTGTTGAGAAGGGGACCACGGTTATCATTTGTGAACTGAGAAAGCTTAGTCACAATCTTATCAAATTTTGCGGTATCAAACTGATATTTAATAGCACCGTTTGCATCTCTGCCGAATACGGTGAAGTCGAAGCATTCAATGTAGGCTTCCCAGTTACCGTTGAACATATAGCCGAAACGGTCGCCGTCAGATACGCCGGGAACATCATCGATATCCTGGTATACGCCTTCTGTCATAGCGTACATCTGGTCGAGAGTCCACTTACCGTCGAATACGAGCTGATAGGGATACTTGAGACCAACAGCATCCATTACGTCCTTACCGAATACTACGCAGCTTGCATAAGCAACACCGTCATAGTTGAGGAAGTTAGCCATAAGGAATGCAGCGCCGTTAACTGTCATAGAGTCAAGCTCGTTCTTCGGCCACCAGGGAGCGTCGAAGTTGAAGTGCGGGAGCTTGAGGTAGTTCATAAATGCGCCTTCGAGGGACATCGGACCACCGAAACCGTTCCAAGAGGAGAAGAGGTCATAGTCGTTCTTACCGTTTGCAACGGATGCCATCATAGCATCTTTAGCGGCAGGACTGAGATCGTGAACAACCCAAGAAATGTCGACGTCATAATCAACTTCTGTGTTGTAAATCTTATCATAAACGGCTTTACCAAGCGATGTTCCGTCGTACTCATCGAGTGCTACGTTGCTGGGGTTACAAATAGCCATTACGAAATCCATACCACCAAGTTTTTTTACAACGGGAGCAAATGCATCGTCGCCTGTGGGCTGTGATTCGCTTTCGGATTCGGATTCGGATTCAGATTCGCTGTCGCTCGGCTGATTCGAATCTGCGGGCTTAGATTCGCTTTCGGAATCTTTGGGGTCTTCGGTGCTCGTGCATGCGAACATGGAGAACAGCATTACGAGAACGAGAAGTAAGCTAAGAAGTTTTTTCATAACAATTTTCCTTTCTGACTTGTTTTTTCTAACCTTTGTGGTTAGGTTAATTATACACTGCGTTGAATAAATTGTCAACACATTTTATGCAATTTTTAAACCAAAATGCGCATTTCATATAAATAAACAAAACAAAAAAAAAAAAATGTTCATTATGCACAAAAATAAGACAAAAAGAGGGGAGCTCCCCCTCTTTTCTACTTTTGTCTCTTGTTTTTTTCAGCAATTTTTTTGTTCGTCCACTCTCTGACCAGTGTGTAAAAAACAGCGGTGAGAGGAATGAAGAAGATAATGCCGACCAGCCCGAGAATCTTCGCGCCGATGAGTGCGCCCACAAGAGTCAAAAGCGGAGAGAGACCCACGGACGTACCAACAACGTGGGGATAAATGAACTGCGTTTCTATAAATTGCACGCCAAGATAAACAGCAAGGCAGATGAGCGCCTTGAATGGATCGACAATTAGAATAAGGAATGTACCGATCGCGCCTGCCGCAAACGCACCAATATATGGAACAAGCGCAAACACGCTTGTGAGAAACGCAATCAGCGCGGCGTATGGCAAACGGAAAATACTGAAGAAAACGAGAATGAGAACGCCGAGAATGATTGCCTCAATACACTGCCCCGATAAAAACTTTGTAAATGTTTCGTTCACAAGATTTACAACATAGGTAATTTTATCGGCAGTTGTCTCAGTAAAATGACCGTAGATAAATTTTTTGCTTTGACGAGTCAGATCATGCTTACTGGATAATGCGTAAAACGCAATAATAACAGCAAACAGTCCGTTCAGAACCGCTGACACAGTCGACGTTGCCGCGAGGATAACGGAATTCAAAACACTCCCTGCCCCGCTCGTGACCTTACCAAAAAGCTGTTCAATATCGAGCTGTTCAAGCCATCCGAGGAACTTTGACCACTCAGTAAACTGCGAGGTGTCGATCTTAAGCTCGGACAGCATGTCAATCCACAGCGGAATCCTTGATTCCACAATGAAGATGATACTCTTAACCGAGGAAATGATCTCCGGAACAGCAAGAGTCAGCGCAAGAACAAACACAAGGACGATCGATATAATCGTCAAAATCAAGCTGATCACGGTAATCGTTTTAGGAGACGGCGGACGCTTAAATTTTTTAAAAATGCCGCTGAGCATTTTCTCAAATCCACGTATCGGTACATTCAAAACGAACGCAAGAATCAGTCCAGCAAGCACAGGGAGAGCAAGAGCATTCAGTTTACCCACAAAATCTACAACCGCCGAAAAATTCATCAGAGCCGCAAAGAGAACGACACCAAAGGTAATATATAAAAGGATATTCCGAGTTTTCTTATCCACAGACACACCTCCCAAACGGAAAAATAACTCTGTATTATTATAATAATACATTTCCACTCGTTTTTCAATGGATATCGTGTAACTTTTTTCTCAAAATTTATATTTTTTGATATAAAAAACAAGTCCGACAAATGTCGAACTTGTTTTATGTGAAATTATGAAATTGTTTAAATTACTTAATTTCTACTTCTGCGCCTGTAGCAACGATTTTAGCCTTCATTGCTTCAGCGTCTTCCTTGGAGAGACCTTCCTTGATGGTCTTCGGAGCGCCTTCAACGAGTTCCTTAGCTTCCTTCAGACCAAGGCCGGTGATTTCACGAACAACCTTGATAACGTCGAGCTTCTTCGCACCGAAGTTGGTGAGAACTACGTCAAATTCTGTCTTTTCTTCTACTGCGGGAGCTGCTGCACCTGCTGCGCCTGCAACTGCTACGGGAGCTGCTGCGGATACGCCGAATTCTTCTTCTACTGCTTTTACGAGATCAGCGAGTTCAAGAATGGTAAGAGACTTGATGGATTCAAGAATCTGGAGAGACTTTTCGGATGCCATTATAATTTTCCTCCGTTTATTTAAGTAAATTTTTTATAAAATGATTTTTGTGCTGAAATTATTCAGCGGGGGTTTCTGCGGGAGCTTCTTCAGCGCCTTCTGCGTCTTTATCAACAATAGCCTGAAGAGCATATGCAAATTTGTAAAGCGGGCTCTGGATACTGCCGAGAAGTTTTGCAACAAGAACTTCCTTGGACGGGATATCTGCGAGTTCGTTAACAGTTGCTGCATCTACAACGGCACCTTCAAGAATACCGCCGCGGATTTCGAAGGTTTCGATCTTTTCTGCATATTCCTTAAGGATCTTTGCGGGAGCAATCGGATCTTCGTAGCTGATAGCAAGTGCGTTCATGCCTTCAAGATTCGGCTTGAGAGCTTCAAAACCAACCTTATCGCATGCCTTGCTAATGAGAGTGTTCTTTATAACAGAATATTCAACGCCGGCTGCACGAAGCGCTGCACGAAGCTTTGTGTCCTGATCAACCGTGATACCCTCGTACTTAACGAGAACACCGGATGCTGCACGACCCATTTTATCGGCAAGAGATTCAACAACGGCTTTCTTCTGCTCTAAAATTTTCTCGCTGGGCATTTTATTTCCTCCTTCTAAGCTTGACAGAAAGAACAAAAAAGTCTTTTTCCGCTTTGCGCACGAAAAAAGACTCATAATTAACCTATGAAAGTCTCTCCTCGGCAGGAAAGCGTCAGCTTTTACTGTAACCTGCTGTCTTTGGTTCAACAACACTACTATTATACTACATATATTTTTATTTGTCAATAGTTTTCGAAAAAATCTTTCAAAAAATATTCAGGATTTTCAAGAAAACGACGTGTGACGATATAGTTCTCTGTCTGTTTCCAAGTTTTACGGCGTATTCCGTTTTCTGACAGTTCAAAAATCGCTGCCCCAGGGTATCCGGCAAGAATCGGAGAATGCGTGGCAATGATGATTTGCGAATCCCGCTCGACAAGCCGTTTAATAATCCCAATCATAGCGATAAGCCGTGCCGGTGACAACGCCGCCTCCGGTTCATCGAATATATAAAGTCCGCGACCGCCAAGTCGTCTCGAAAGCAGTGCCATAAAGCTTTCCCCGTGTGACACCTCGTGCAGAGAGGTTCCTCCGTACGATTCCACGATTTTCTTTGAAAAAGCCGGTATGTTGTCGAGTTCTTCCATATTCGTCGCCACATTGTAAAAGGATTCTGCGCGCAGAAAATAACTGTCTTGCCATTTTCCTTCTGCTTTACGAATGAGGCGCATATGATCCGCAAGGGATGAGTGGGATCTTCTTGTGGAAAAATTGAAATTGGCACTTCCGCCCTCGGGGTTCATCCCCGCCGCCACCGCAATTCCCTCGATCAAGGTGGATTTTCCGGTGCCGTTTTCCCCGACAAGGATCGTGACGGGCGAGTCGAATTCAAGCGGTTCGTATTCGCAAATAAACGGCAGACGTGCGACGTATGAATTCTCTACCCTCACCGCATTTACGTCAATTTCTATTCGGTGTATGTAAATCATCGTTTTATTTTTTCAAAATAGGCTTTTGCCGCCATCTCCGTTTTGTTTTCGCCAAATTCATAATACACCCGTCCGATAAGGTCATCGGGTAAATACTGCTGTTCCACCCAGTGGTTCGTATAATCGTGAGGATACTTATATCCTTTGAATTTCGGACTGCGGAGATGGAGGGGGATTTCCGTACCGCGTCCGGCGTTTATATCCTGTTCTGCCGCATTCATCGCCATATACGCCGAGTTGGATTTGGGTGCGGTGGCAAGAATAACGGCGGCGTTGGCAAGAGGAATCCTTGCTTCGGGAAGACCGAGTTCACGGGCGGCATCCACACACGCTTTTACGATCACGGGCGCCATCGGGTACGCAGGACCTACATCTTCGCTCGCAATAACCATCAAACGACGGCAGGGTGAGATGAGATCTCCTCCCTGAAGGAGTCGTGCAAGATAAAAGACCGCCGCATCGGGATCGGAACCACGGATAGACTTTTGCAAACAGGACAAAAGGTCGTAATGAACATCTCCATCGCGGTCGAAATTACTTTGTGATCCGGAGGGGGTGAGTGCTTCAATCACGTCCGCATCTACCGTTGTTCCCCCTTCGACATACGAAGCGTTTATCGCTACTTCCAGAAGTGTCAGTGCACGTCTCATATCCCCTGCAGCAGAATTCGCAATCTCTCGTACCGCATCGTCCGTCACACGAATATCGGAATACTCCCTCTCTATGATCTGACGGATCCGCGATTCGATGGAAATGTGGTCAACGTGCTTAAATTCAAAAACTGAGCATCTTGAAAGAAGAGCCGCATATATATAATAGTAAGGATTTTCCGTTGTCGAAGCAATCAACGTAATTCTTCCATCCTCGATATACTCAAGGAGGGATTGCTGCTGCTTCTTGTTGAAATACTGAATCTCGTCGAGATAGAGAAGTACACCTTCCGCCCCAAGGATGGAACCCGTCTCCTTCACAACATCTTTCACATCGGAAAGAGATGCCGTGGTCGCATTCAGTTTATACATCGTTTTCCCCGAACGCTTTGCAATGATCGAGGCAGCCGTCGTTTTACCGCATCCGGGAGGTCCGAAAAAGATCATCGACGGAATCACTCCGCGATCCACGATACGGCGAACAATTCCGTTATTTCCAAACAGATGCTCCTGCCCTGCAATCTCGTCAAAATTGTTCGGTCGAACTCTATCGGCAAGTGGTGTCAAAAAAGACATACGCTATTCCTCTCTTACTCTAAAACTTCTTATATCACAGTTTGAATTTTCTAACCAAAAAATCGTGAGGTGTTATGATTACACATAGTGAATATCGGATCACGGGTGGGAATGAGTCGAAAAATTACTGTCTCTCCCTTCCCTGTTTTACGGGAGACGAGCAGGATTTCGACGCAGCGAGACGTATGAATCATTTTTACTCCCACGCGGCGGACAATTTGTATCTTTGGACCAAATCTTACTTCACAATGGACGCCGGACGGATCTCGTTTGATGTGGGATATGACGTCGATACGACAGAAACAAACTTAACCGTAAACATTCATATTGTTCTGCGATGCAAAGACCGAGGTAAAAAAACGATAACCCGAAAGCGCCTGCTCTCTCACACCTGGAGTGGGGGATATATTCTAAAAAGAAACGTCTCCACCGTCTCTATTGTATAAAAAAATACAGCTTTTGTCAAGTTTAACCTCAGTCCATTGTCAGAATTTTCAAAGTCGTCGGTAACCTATAGCTTCGTGCTCTTCGGCGCACCGCCTCTCCATTACAAAAACCTCTCACTTGCACAGGCATATGAGAGGTTTTATTTTTACTCTTTAACGACTGAACGTCCAAAATCAAATGTGCTTTACGCGGTCGTGTTCTTCTGCACGCTTTGCGTTGTTAAAGCTGTCAAGCGTACCAACGAGATATCCGGTAATACGGCGAATTCGATCGAACGGGATATCTCCTTCTTCACGTCCGCATCCGGGACAAGTGTTTCCGATAATTCCAGTATAACCGCATACGCAGTCATGGTCAACGGGATGGTTGATCGCCCCATAGCCAACTCCCGAATCGTGCATCATGCGGAGTACCGTCTCAAACGCTCCGATGTTTTCCGTCGGATCACCATCCATTTCAACGTACGTGATATGACCACCGTTCGTCAGTGCGTGATATGCACCTTCCAGCTTGATTTTTTCTTGAGCCGTGATATCATAGTAAACCGGTACATGGAAGGAGTTCGTATAATACTCGCGGTCTGTTACTCCGGGAATGTTACCGTACTTGTTGCGGTCGATCTTGACAAATCTTCCGGACAAGCCTTCTGCCGGTGTTCCGATCAGCGAGAAATTCAGACCGTATTTAACAGCCGCCGCGTCCACAAGCTTTCTCATAAAGCCAACGATCTCGAGACCGAGAGTCTGGGAACTTTCGGATTCACCGTGGTGCTTACCGGTAAGAGCAACCAGCGCTTCCGCAAGGCCGATAAATCCAACCGTCAGCGTACCGTGTTTCAATACTTCCTCAACGGAATCATCTCTGCCAAGTTTTTCGGAGCCGATCCACACACCCTCTCAAGTCGGAGGCCAAGCGGTCTTAG
>JAZRNC010000032.1:0-15416 GCA_045647965.1 Eubacteriales bacterium
TTTTTATAAAGACGAGCGTCCCCGGTGAGGTAAACGTGCGAAAGCGCCGTAATGACAAGGTCGCCGAGATACTGTCCCTTCTCTCTCGTCGGACAGTCGAGAAAACCTTCTTGTGAACCGAGAACAACCGAATTTTTGCAAATATTCCAGATATTTTCGAGTCCCTCATCCGAAGAGTGAAAAGAAACCGGAGATGTGACCGGATAATGGCGTTTCATCACTGATATATTTTCTGGCAGAACGCCGGAATCACCGACGAACACCTCGACATATCGAAATCCTTTATATTCAAAGTTCATAATCCGATTGTGTTTGCCGGAAAGAACGTACGTTTCATCATAGACGCAGTTACAGCGCATTTCGTATCTGACATGACCGTCGTCGAGAAGCTCTTCCCCGCACAGTAAACGAACCGTCGAGCCTTTTTTACCGCACACGTCAACAAGGAGACATCCGACGAGTTCCGCCCCGAAGTCAAGGAGAAAATTTCCCTCTCCAAAATCCACGATAGTTTGTGCGCGAACAAAATCACACGCAACGTTTGGTGTCATCTGATATTCGGGGATATGATCGTCGTCCGTTTTTATAACGGCATTTTCCCACGCCGAATCGTCAAAGCCAATCTCATTCCATCCGTGAGGATAGAGATTCATATCACGGTTTTCCGTCACCTGCGTGTTATAGGCGATCGTCTTTCCAAGCGTAAAGCTATCGTCAACGGCCATTTTCCAAGTTTCGTCCGTTTCTAAAATCGATGTGTCACCGGAATAAAGTTTCGCCCACAAACCGATTCTGCCATCAGCACTCGTGTACGCACGGTTAATATAGCCGTTATACAAAACGTGTATCGCAATCACGTTTTTTCCGACGGTGAGATAATCCGTCACGTCGATTACGTTGATGTTCTGATGCTGCGGATAACACGGCGCCGGTCCCTCGGTCACAAACTGACCGTTCACATAAAGCGTATAGTAATCGTCTGCAGTCAAATGAAGAAATGAACTCTTCACCTCATCCAGAGAAAATTCCTTTCTGGCGAAAAAATAGAGCGATTTAACGTCAAGCTGCGGAATATCGGTTTTCTCGTGCTGTTTATGAAAAATTTCATTTGTGGGAGATATATTCACATATCTGTCGAGGCATATCCAGTTTTTCATCCCTTGACTCCTTTTGAAAAATTATGCATTTGCCGTTTACGGTTCGGCAGTATTCCCCATCATATAAGCGATGACCGATTCTTTTTCCGTACCGTCTTCCAGAATGTATGGGCACCACGAATGTTTATCGTCATAAGTTCCGCACGGAATGACCTCGTACGTCATATCTTGAACTTTCCCACCCGAAACTTTCGCACGAACGCCAAAGAGCGCCGTGTATTTTTCGGGATATCTTGCCGCTCCGTCAATCAGCGAGCCGAGAGAATACACGAGCACGCTTTCGTTGTATTCTTCAATCGGCAATAGGTTCACTGTATTCGTTCCAATGACGATATCGGCACCGTGGTCTGCATATTTTCGGAAAACAGCTTTCTTTTCTTCCGAAAGTTCCGTGCTTCCGGAATTATCCGTCACATAAACGGCAACGATACCGTGTTTTTCCGCGTTATCATCAAGCCATGCGATCGCATTTTTATCTTCGGCTGATCCCACAGTAAAATAAACCGCCAATGTCGTGTCGGACAAAAATTCGTGCACATATACGTTACCGCTTTCTGCATAGGCTACCCCAAGTGCAGAGAGCGAATCGAGCGTATCAGTATATCCTACGTCGCCGTAGTCATGACACCGTTCCCCCGTCACCCCGAGCACATCAATCCCACCGTCTGGAAATACCGAGGCGGTTATCGAAGCAGAACGATACCATTCCCTGCTGTCCTTGGCGATCGGAGCAAGCCCGCTTCTGTCGCTGAAAACAACGTTGCAGGAAGATACGGTAAAATCGTCCGTGAGGAGTCGCTCGGAAAGTCGGGAGTAGAAATACCCGGCCCCCGCCTCGGCAAACAACTGATTAAACGTACCAAAGGCACTGCTCCCCATCATTGATCCCGTCGTATTCGCGCCGGCAAACGTTATGTCAACAAATACGTACGCATCCTCATGATCTAAAATAGGAGTCATCGTACTGATCGGATTATCGAGAACTCCCGCCATCGAAACGCCCCCAACATAGGGAGAAAGTCCGCTCGAAAAATCGAGAAATAAGATCCCTCCGCAAAGCAGAAAAACCGTTATGAGGCCGCAAATGGTAACTATAACGGAGCAGATATTCTTTTTAACCTTTCGTCTTTTTTTCGGAGGCACTGTGCTCGAAACTTTCGTTTCGGTATCATACTGTATGTCAGCCATAGGTTGTCTCCACAAAGTAAAAATGAAATGTCTCTTCTTAGAGCGATTGTATTCCTTAAAAAATACACAGAACTGCCTATGTATTTTCTACATTTTACCATACACGCTCATGATTGTCAAGACATTTCATTTTTTGTATTACGGGACGAAAAGCGGTCGTTTCTGCTTGCCCTGCGCCATATCGGCAAGAGATTCCGTACATAGAGTAAAATCTGCCACGAGTGAGTGAGGCTTTGCTGTCACGTCATCCTGTTTCATTGGCACGAAATACACGTTTTTCCTCTGCAGGAGAGTGCCGATATTACAGAAATTCGCCGACAACGCATCATTTGAGGCAAGCGCGATCAGAAGCTGTCTGTTTGAACGAAGATGAGCTTTGGCTGCCATGGTGACGGGAGTGTCGGTAATCCCCCCTGCTATCTTTGCGGCGGTATTCCCCGTGCACGGACAGATGATCAGATAATCAAGGGGGGCGGCAGGACCGAGAGTTTCAGCTTCACGGATTGAATCGACAACATCCCGATGGCAGATATCGCGAATCGTTTCGTAAAGCATCGCCGACGTGCCGAATCGCGTATCGGTAGTTGCCGCTGTAAACGACAAAATCGGTACGATATCGTATTCCTCTGCCAATTCGCGCATCACGTCAAGCGCCGTTCTATGCGTACAAAACGAACCACACATTGCAAATCCAAGTGTTTTTTTCATTTTCACTCACCGTCCCTCTTTTTGCGGATGATCTCACGGATCACGGAGCAAATGATCTCACCGGCACTGACGGGTGAGGTTCTACCCGGCAGAGACGGAAGGGGAATCAATCGGATACCAAGCGTCGCCGCTGCCTCTACGTCAACCCCCGCATTTTTTGAGGCAAGTTCAAAAATCACCGTCGATGCATGAATTTTTTGGAGAAGTTCCCGATCAAAAATGCAGTGCGGCACCGTATTGAAAATCGCGTCACACCGCACGGGAAGATTGCGGTATTCCTCAAGAATTACGGGAATGCATCCGTCGCACCTCGCATTGGATAAATCCTTCGTACTCCTTGCCGCAACGAACACGTCTGCGCCGAGGAGTTTCAGCCTTGTAGCAAGTGCTCTCCCCACCCTGCCGTAACCGACCACGACTGCTCTCATTCCGAGGATAGTAATCGGAAGATTGTCGATGCAGGAAGCGATCGCCCCTTCTGCCGTTGGCACGGAGTTTTTAATCTGCAGTTCTTCTTCATCGTAATAATCATAAATGTCTATGTTACGCTCAGCCCCAAATCTCTTTACAATCGGCGGGATCATCCCTCCGAGAAGCATGGATTTCGGAGGCATAGCGTCACAGATCTCAAGAATCCGTACGCCCTGTCCCTCGCCGTTCCGATAGGCAAGCGGGCAATTCAGCCTTACGCCATCCGCACTGATCGGCAAAGGAAGAACGACTACGGCACTTCCCTTTACCGCGGACAGCCAATCGGCGCACCGAACCGTATTTTTCAGGTAACCCTCATCCGACGTTCCGTATACTGAAGAAAACCCCCACACAGCACATTCAAAATCGTTGGATAAGCATTCTGCCGTAATCAGTTGGCGTTTATCCCCGCCAAGAAGTCCTATTTTTATTTTCTCTGGCATATTGATGTACCTTTACTATTAAGGATGGTCAACACGAAAACCGTGCGTTCCTCATACACAGAATATGCAAGGATTCCCTTGTGTGACTATTCTTTTTGCGTGACCAGTCGTACGACCCGTCCCGTATTCCCGGAGAGAGAGATGAATCCGCTCACCCCATTTGCCGAAAAAACGATATCGCGCATACCGTTGTCTGTGACCTCAGAAATATCGAGTTTGATGTCTTCTTCTCCCGCATAGAATTCGAGGAGAAAGTCTTTTGCCGATTCAAGTAATGCCGTACTGTCCGAAAACTCGCTTGATTTTTTCATCGAAATACAAAAAGATGTCGGTAAAGCAGTTTTTTCGTCCATAATAAACACGGCATTTCTGCATGTCAGGATTCTCTCACCCTCCGCGGATTTGACAACTTCTCTGAGTATGTGGTCACTCCCAAGTACTCTTTCGGCGTTTGCTTTTACGACACGCTGAAACGGGATTTCCCCCGCCGATGTTCTCTCGATCGAACGTACACTTTTGTACTGTGATTCTTCCTCGATTTTGGTTTCATCCTTGCTTTCTTCGTTTTGATACAAAAAACCGCGCCCAAGCATTTCCTCGACCACCGAAAGTGCATCCCCCGAGCACTCGCCGCTTTCGGAAATGTCACGAACCACTCTCTCGAGTGCTTTTGTCCATTCGATCTCACCAAGCATTGCGGCTTCCCTCTCCGCCGTTTTTGCTAAGTAGTACGCCTGCAGTTTATCCGATTCCGCGTTTACCTCCGTAAATTCTCTGACCAAGTTAAATAATTCTGTCGTTTTCAGATACCGTTCGCTCTCTCTTTCCCTTCGTTCCTGTCCTATCTCGCGGGATACGTCACTGATCACGTACACCACAAGTATAATTAGCAAAACGATCGACACGCACAATGCAAGTTGGATTTTCCCCTGCGGACGGGTGATGATACTCTTTTTCATAAATTCCTCCTTAAAAAATTTCTGTTTTCACGTTTTAGATTTGACAAAGGGCAAGGTTTTATGCTATAATTTTAATGATTGAAAAAATTACATCGATTTTACAAGGAGTGAGCATGGATAAACGCAGTCGAGTTATCTTTCCCGGTGTTCTCGGAAATGATTCCCTGAAAAAAACACTTGCCGCTGATTTTGCCGCGGGAAAAAGTGCTCACGCTTACATCATTGAAGGCGCGCGAGGTTCGGGCAAACACACGATTGCCCGTATGATTGCCGCATCCGCACTTTGCGAGTACCGTCAGGATCCAGAAAAACCTCTTCCGTGCGGTGAATGTATTCCGTGCAAGAAAATTCTTCACGCCTCCTCTGTGGACGTGATGACCATCTCAAACGGCGATAAAGCTACGATCGGTATCGAGCCGATCCGAACCATGCGAAGTACCCTGTATCTCCCTCCGAACGATGGAGATTTAAAGTTTTATATCATAGAAAACGCGCACCTTATGACATCGCAGGCCCAGAACGCGCTTCTTTTATCCCTGGAAGAACCGCCCCGCTACGTAATGTTTCTACTGCTTTGCGAGGATTCCACGGATCTTCTGGAAACGATCAAAAGCCGCGCTCCCATTATACGTACCGAACGTTTTTCCCCCTCGTACATCGAAGATTACCTTGTGAGAAAGTTTTCCGGCAGTGCCGATCGTGATAAACTGATCCGCGCCGCCCATCTTGCAGACGGCTCTCTCGGATATGCCGAAGACTTATACGAAAACGGAAACTCTGAAATGGAGCTTTATGAGAAAGCGGAAGAATTTGCCAAGCATCTTCTTGTATCCAAAAAATCGGATGCGCTTTCCTTCGCCTCCAAAAATCTCCCGAAAGACAGAGGTTCCCTTCGCACTCTGCTCTCTCTCACCCGTCTTGCCGTTCGCGATATGATTGCTGAAAAAAAGGGAGCAGATCTTCTGTTTTACAGTGCAACGGTTGGCACGCCGACGTTTGCCAAAAAAATCTCCGTAAAACGAAGCCTTGCCCTCATCGAAGCCATTTCAATGGCGGAAAAAGATATCGCGGCAAACTGCTCGCAAAACACCGTTATCACCTCACTGATTTGCAATACTTGAAATATCCACACACAGATTGGAGCATAATTCATGAAGAATAATAATATAAAAGAGCCAAACACACTCCCCACCGGTGCCGAACAGTCGGTCGAGATCATCGGCGTTCGTTTCCGTGATGCCGGAAAAGTCTATTATTTTGATCCGTGCCATACCACCGTCTGCGTGGGAGATTCCGTTATCGTAGAAACCGCCCGTGGGCTTGAATACGGATACGTCGCAGTTGCGAACAGCTTTGTTCCGGCAGATCAGATCGTGCCCCCGCTCCGTCCGGTAATCCGTAAGGCGACCGCAGAGGACACCGTTCACCACGAAAACAACAAACAACTCGAAGATGAGGCGTTTGACGTATGCCGCAAAAAAATTTCCGAACACAAGCTTGAGATGAAACTCATCAAAGCGGAATACACATTTGACAACAGCAAACTCTTATTTTACTTCTCGGCAGAATCAAGAGTAGACTTCCGCGACCTTGTCAAGGATCTTGCCGCTATTTTCAGAACACGCATTGAACTGCGTCAGATCGGAATCCGTGACGAAGCCAAAATGATGGGCGGACTCGGTGTATGCGGCCGTCCGTTCTGCTGCTCCAGTTTTCTTTCCGATTTTGTTCAGGTCTCCATCAAAATGGCGAAAGAACAAAATCTCTCCCTCAATTCTTCGAAAATATCCGGTACTTGCGGCAGACTGATGTGCTGTCTGAGATATGAGCACGATACCTACGAAGAAGAAATCAAAAAAACACCGCCCGTTGACTCTACGGTAAAAACCGCAGACGGCGTTGGTACCGTCGTTGAAATCAGTCCGCTTACCGGATACATCAAGGTAAGACTGCAGGATAATAATGTCAAACCCTACCACAGAGACGACGTTGTTTTACAGAAAAATCCTCCCGCAAATACGGGAAATACGGAAAAATAAAAAAAATTTAAAGAAATTTATCAAAACCTATTTCTTTTCTCGATAATATGTGTTAGAATTAAGATATCTTAAACACGGAGGTGTAGTGTAATGGCATACAAGATTTCTTACGATTGCATCGGTTGCGGCGCTTGCGTATCCGAATGTCCTGTTGAAGCAATTTCTGAAAAGGATGGCAAGTACGTTATCAACGCTGATGAATGTCTTGATTGTGGCGCTTGTGCAGGCGTTTGTCCCGTTGAAGCTCCGAAGGCAGACGAATAATTCGTTGAGAATTACATAACTTTGAGGGGGAGTATGCGGTTTCCGTTATCTCCCCTTTGCCATATTTTTGAACAATGTACAGCGGAGTGACTTGACAATGTCAAATACTAAGCCTCTTTTTGATCCAACTATCGAAACCCTTGATAAAATATACGACGATCTCTCGTTGATACAGCAAAAAAACGGTCTGAAATTCGGAACGGACAGTTATCTTCTTGCCGCTTTTACTCACCCGCACCCAAGTGGAGTTGCGGTTGAACTCGGAGGTGGAACGGGAGTTGTTTCTCTTCTTGCTGCCGCGAGGAGCAAGTTTTCCGTCATACACTGTGCGGAAATTCAGAAAAGTTTTGCAGAACTGATCAAACGAAACGCAGAACTCAACGGTCTGAGTGAACACGTAATCCCGCATCACACAGACGTACGTCTTCTTACTCCTGCCGATTTTGGGAAAGAAGTGAATGCCGTTTTTTCAAATCCCCCTTATATGCGCTCCACCGACGGACGAGAAAACGCCACCCCCGAGCTCACGATAGCACGCCGCGAGGAAAACGGCACGATCGCTGATTTTACATCCACCGCCGCCACGTTATTGCGCCACGGAGGATATTTCACCGTAGTATATCGCCCCGACCGAATGGCAGAACTTCTCTCGTCGATGACCGAGGCACACCTTGAACCAAAACGTCTGATTCTCATTTACCCGACGGCAACCGATAAACCGTGTCTGATCCTTGTTGAAGGAAAAAAAGGTGCTGCTCCCGGACTTCGCGTATCCCGTCCGCTGATTATCTACTCAGACAAATCCCGTGGGATTTATACAGCGGATATGCAGAAGGTTTACGATGATTTTTCTCTTGACTTTTTATTTGACTGAGGTTAAACTATGAGTTCTCAAAAAAAACGCAACACATCCAAAGAAGATAAAAACGCCGTGATCGGCGGTATGCTTTATCTCGTAGCAACCCCGATCGGCAATTTGTCCGATATCAGTGAAAGAGCACTGAAGGTCTTGTCCGAGGTTGATTTTATAGCCGCGGAGGATACCCGAAATACGGGAAATATGCTTCAGCATTTCGAAATCAACAAACCAATGATCAGTTATTTCGAGCATAACAAAAGAGAACGCGGAGAAATCATCGTAGAACGGCTGCAGGGCGGCGAATCGTGCGCTCTTGTTACCGACGCCGGAACCCCTGCGATCAGCGATCCCGGTGAAGATCTCGTTCGTCTCTGCGCCGAAAAAGGAGTGGCTGTCACCTCGATTCCCGGATGCTGTGCTGCGATAAACGCCCTTGCCCTCTCGGGACTGTGCACGTCACGCTTCGTTTTCGAGGGATTTATCAGTACGTCAAAAAGCGAACGAAACAAGCGACTCTCGGAGCTTTCCACGGAACAAAGAACGATGATATTTTATGAAGCCCCGCATAAGCTTCGCGGCACTCTCGCCGACTTCTATAAACATTTCGGTGATCGCCATATCGCGCTCTGCAGAGAACTGACAAAACTGAACGAAGAGATTTGCCGCACGACCATATCCGATGCCATCCGAATCTACGAAGAACGTGATCCGCGCGGAGAGTATGTTCTCGTCATCGAAGGAAATTCTACAATGGATGAGGGTGGTGACTTCCCCGACGATCCCGTCGAACACGTTAATTCCCTGATTGACGGTGGAATGAGCAAAATGGAAGCCATCAAAGCGGCTGCCAAAGCAAGAGGAGTAACAAAAAACGATATTTACTCCCTCGTTATGCGAAAAGAAAACGACGAATGAGCCGTTTTTTGAGAGACAAACGTATTTTCCGGCCGGGCGAACATTTATTTTTGATTTTTTTTGAACAAACAGCCAAAATTATTGTGTTTTTCGCCTATAAATGTTATATTTTTTTCTACAATGCTGTGCAAACCGCATATCAAAAACGTCTTGTAAAAAATGCGTTTTTCTGTTATAATGTATAAAACATATTTTATTACATTAAATACATATTTTTGAATACATTGGGAGTTATTATGGTAACACTTTTTAAAAACGGTTATTTTTATTCAACCGACTTCGGTACGTTTGTAAAAAAGAATATTCTTGTAGAAAACGGCCTCATTAAAAGCGATAATTATTGCTACAACACGCCCGTCACGGAGGAAATGACCGTCGTTGACTGCGAAGGAAAATTCATTCTTCCGGGTCTTGTTGATGCACACACACACGGACGTGCGGGATTTGACTTCAATACCGCAGACGATAAAGATTTTGACACCATCCGTACGGCGTACGCCAAAGCGGGAACCACAACCTTTATGGCAACACTCGCGTCTGCTCCCTACGACTCCCTCGTTGAATCCATCCATGCGATCAACAACAATCGCGCCGTAACCGAAGGCATGGCAACAATCGGCGGTATCCACCTTGAAGGACGCTATCTCAATCCCAAGCGCCGTGGTGCTCACGCAGAAGAGCTTCTCGCTCCCCTCGACACCGCAGAGCTGAAATCCTTCCTCAATATGATGATGCCCCTTCCGTGCCATATCTCCGCTGCCGTTGAAATGGAAGGCGGCGAAGAATTCGTGCGCACCATTGTGGAGTCCGGTGCTACCTGTGGTCTCGCACACAGTGACGCTACGTACGACGAAGCGATCCGTGCGACTAAGTGGGGCGTTACCTCTTTCACCCACACATTCAACGCTATGAAGCCCATCCACCACAGAGAACCCGGTAACATTTCCGCTTCCCTTATGACAAATACTGCCTATACGGAAATCATCTGCGACGGTGAACACGTAAGTCCCGTGATGATCGAAATGACACGTAGACTCAAACCCGCGGACCGTCTCGTACTCATCACCGACTCTATGGAAGCAACCGGATGTCCCGACGGAGAGTATTCCATCGCGGGACTTCCCGTTATCGTAAAGAACGGACGTGCTGTCAACACCGACGGTGCTCTCGCCGGAAGTACGCTGGATCTGTGGAAAGCCCTTCGGAATTTCATGAAGTTCACCGGCGCCTCCCTCGAAGACGCCATCCCGTGCGCTACCTCCAACCCTGCCGCTATGGTAAAACTCGACAAGGTTTGCGGCTCCATCCGCAACGGACTTCGCGCCGACTTTATTATGCTTGACGCAAAGGATGCTGAAGCATTTGAGTCCGTTTGGGTTGCAGGAAAGAAAATCTAAATAGAATTATAAAAATATAATTACGGAGAAATATTATGTCAGAAAAATTTTATATAACAACTGCCATCGCTTACGCATCGACGAAGCCCCACATTGGTAACACGTACGAAATCATTGCCACCGACGCTATCGCCAGATATAAAAGACAGCGCGGCTACGAAGTATTCTTCTGCACGGGTACTGATGAGCACGGTCAGAAAATCGAAAATAAAGCGCTTGATGCAGGCATTACCCCGAAGCAGTACGTTGACAATGTTGCCGCAGAGATCAAGGGTATCTGGGACCTGATGAATACAAGCTACGATCATTTCATTCGTACGACCGACGATTATCACGAAAAAACCGTTTCCCATATGTTTAAAAAGCTCTACGATCAGGGCGACATTTACAAAGGTCATTACGAAGGCTGGTACTGCACTCCCTGCGAATCGTTCTTCACTGAAACTCAGCTTGTGGATGGCAAGTGCCCCGATTGCGGCCGTGAAGTACAGAAAACAAAAGAAGAAGCGTACTTCTTCAAAATGAACAAGTACGCCGATCGACTGATGCAGTACATCGAAGATCACCCCGAATTCATCGAGCCTGAGGCACGCCGTAAAGAAATGGTAAACAACTTCCTCAAACCCGGACTTCAGGATCTCTGTGTATCCCGTACAAGCTTCAAATGGGGTATTCCCGTTGACTTCGACCCGAAGCACGTCATCTATGTATGGATGGACGCTCTTACCAACTACATCACGGCTCTCGGTTATGATCCCGACCTCGCAGAACAGCCGGAATCCTTCAAAAAATTCTGGCCTGCTGATGTACACGTGATTGGTAAAGATATCGTAAGATTCCACTCGATCTACTGGCCGATCTTCCTGATGGCGCTCGACATTCCGCTTCCGAAAAAGATCTTCGGTCACCCGTGGTTCAACTTTGGTGCGGACAAGATGTCAAAATCCCGTGGAAACGTAATCTATGCTGACGATCTTGCAAAGCGTTTCTCCGTTGACGGTGTTCGCTATTACGCACTTTCCGAAATGCCTTACGCTTCCGATGGATCCATCACATACGAATCCATCATAAGCCGATACAATACTGACCTTGCCAATAACCTCGGTAACCTCGTAAGCCGTACGGTTGCTATGACGAAGAAATATTTCGACGGCATCATTCCTACCCCCGGTGAAACAGCAGACGTTGACGCCGAGCTGAAAGAAGCAGCTAACCTTGCTGCGCGTAACTTCTCGGAAAATATGGACACGTTCCACATCGCTGACGCAGCCGCTGACGTATTTACGATGCTTCGCCGTGCAAACAAGTATATTGACGAAACAACTCCTTGGACTCTCGCAAAAACGGAAGAAGGAAAGGCGCGTCTTTCCACCGTTATCTATAATCTTCTTGAAGTGATCCGTATCAGCGCTGTTATGCTTTCGTCTCTCATTCCGCAGACCGCACAAAACATTCTTGAACAAATCGGCGGTTCCACCTACGATTACGATTCCATCTTCACATTCGGCACACTGGAATCCGGCAAACCCACCGGTAACGCTTCCCCGCTTTTCCAGAGAATCGACGAAGAAAAATTACTTGCGGAAATCGAAGCGGAACGTGCAGAAGCCGAAAAAGCAGCCGCAAAAGCTGCTGAACCCGCTCCCGAAAAGCCGGAGGGCATCGCACAAATCGGCATTGAAGATTTTATGAACGTAGAACTTCGCACTGCACAGGTTCTTGCCTGCGAAAAAGTTGCGAAAGCAAAAAAACTCCTCAAACTCACGATCGATCTCGGTTATGAACAGCGTACAGTCGTTTCCGGTATCGCTAAATTCTACGAACCCGATGCTCTGATCGGCAAGAAGATCATCGTGGTTGCTAATCTGAAACCCGCAACTCTCTGCGGAATTGAGTCAAACGGTATGATCCTTGCATCCGGCGAAGAAACCATCCGTGTCATATTCCTTGATCCCGAAACTCCTCTCGGAGAAAGAGTCCGCTGATGGCGAAACTTTTTGACTCTCACGCCCACTACGACGACCGGAGATTTGCCGAAGAATTTGAGGGAGGCACCACGGCCGCCATTGAAAAAGCACACGCGGAAGGAGTCTGCGGTATCATTAACGTAGGCTCCAACCTGGCCTCCTCCAAACGTTCCATTGAACTTGCCTCAAAATACGACTATATTTACGCGACCGTCGGTATTCATCCGTACGATGCTCAACTTATTTCGAAAGATAATATTAAAGCATCTCTCGACGAAGTGGAAGCGCTTCTCTCCAAACCAAAGGTATGTGCACTCGGAGAAATCGGCCTCGATTATCACTACGATCCCCTCATAAAAGATATTCAGATGGAATTTTTTGATTCCCAGTTATCCATCGCCGAAAAAGCACATATGCCGGTCGTTGTCCATTCTCGCGATGCCGCGGGAGATACGTTTGATGTAATAAAAAATCACCCTCGCTCTTTTGGTGTTTTACACAGTTACAGCGGGAGTGCTGAAATGGCAAAACAACTCTGTGAGCTTGGGTGGTATATCTCATTTTCCGGCCCGATCACCTACAAAAACGCGGCAAAGGTTAAAGAAGCTGCGGCAGTCGTTCCAAAGGATCGTATTCTCATTGAAACAGACAGCCCTTATCTTCCTCCAACACCGCATCGCGGAAAACTCAACTATTCCGGATATATGAAATTCACCTGCGAAGCACTCGCCGAGATCCGAGGAGTGGATTACGACGAGATCGCTGAAATCACAAAAAACAACGCGTGCCGTTTGTTTGGTCTTCCCCTATAATACGACATTTCTATATTTCATGAATCGGAGAATATTATGGTTCTTTCATACGTAATGAAAAACATCCTATATCTTAATATTACCAATCATTGCACGAACAAATGCGAAAACTGTGTGCGTGAAACGGTCCCCGCCGACCCCACAGTAGGGGATCTCCGCCTTGAGCGAGAGCCGTCCCTTGCAGAAATAATGTCCGATATTTCTTCCTATAATCTCGGAAATTTTTCTGAAATCGTCTTCGGCGGAAAAGGTGAGCCCACCTGCCGCCTTTACGATATGCTTTCAATTTGTCGAATGATCAAAGAACGTACGAATTCCCCGATTCGCGTAAATACCAACGGTCACGCGTCTATGATCCTCTCGGAAGATACCGCTCCACTGTTCAAAGGGCTTGTGGACATCGTTTCTATCAGTCTGAACGCCGCCGATTCCGACACGTACATAAAATTATGCCGACCGAAATTCGGTGAAGATACGTTTGCGGGCGTGATGAAATTTGCCCGTGAAATCGTCAAGTACGTACCGAACGTCATCCTCACGGTAGCGGGTAATTCTCTCTCCGATGCTGACGTTGAGCGCTGTTCCCAGATTGCCGCGGACATTGGTGCTCATTTCGCCATCCGTGGAGCCATCGAAGGATAATCTTATTGGATTCTCGGGTGTTTGCGAACGAATTCCCCTGCAGGTTTATTTATCAAAAGCGCATATAACTCATCCGCCGATAACTGAAGCTTGTACTGACGAGTTCTGGTGCCGTCCGTCACTTCACCGTCGGCGGGTTTCGTTATCACGGGAATTGCAAACGATTTTCCTCTTTCACGAAGGTATTCTCTTCCCTTTTCGTTTGCGGCAAGAAGTACGGTAAATTGAGGATTCTCTGCGGACATCTCACGCTGAACGTCGAGAATCGAAAAAAGAATCTCTCGTCTCATTCGTGCAAGAGTGTATTTCTTCGTTGGTAGACGGCGGATGAATTCTTCAGAATTCGCTGACAACTTGGCGGTTTTTACTGCGTACTGCAAAACGGGATTGTCCGTATCCCTGAGGTACAGCCGACAATGATGGAAAAAGAGTTCGTCGCATCGTGACTCATCACAAATCATTGCCTCGTTTTTCGCAAGCATTTCATAAAGGAATGCGGGGTCCATCCCCTTTAGCCAATCGATTCCCTCCGAGAAAACTCTCGCACGGATCTCACTGGCAGAGTTGATCCCCAAAATTCGAGGAACCGGATGAAACTCAGTCATTTTGAATTTTTTTCCGAATCTGACGTATTCCATCCCGAGCTTATCGTTTGCCCCAAAGGGGGGGACCCCAAACTCTGCCATTACACGGTCAAATATCGCCGCACTGCCGACGTCTCGATTGACGGAATCAACGAGTTGAGCCTTTTTGGTAAATTCCTCGGTATCTTTGATTTCTGCTGCACGGAAAATTCGCTCTGCCTCCCCCGACTCCGAGCCGAAAACAACACCGTCTGCCAAAAGTGCGGACGCGACGTAAATTCCTCCTCTTGCAAAATCCTCAACTCCCGATGCCGACCACGGAAACGGAAGTTCTACAACAATATCCGCCCCTGCCCGCACAGCAAACTCTGCTCTCGTATACTTGTCGAGGATAGCAGGAGTACAGCGTTGGGTAAAATGACCGCTCATAACGGCAATTTTCACCGACTCTGCACCAAATTTCTCCGATGCCGTCTTTATGATATGACAATGCCCCTTGTGTATTGGATTTAATTCACAAATTATCGCGCAAGATTTTAACATTTTTGTTTTTTCCTACAAAGTATTTGAAAGTTCTTGTTTTTCACATCATTTTCATATATAATTATATGTGATAATCATTATTCTGTCAATATTTTATAAAATTTTTGGAGGTTATAAACCACAATGAAAGTATTAGTAGTTAATGCAGGCTCTTCCTCACTCAAGTATCAGCTGTTTGACACAGCAACCGAATCCGTACTCGCTAAGGGTATTTGCGAAAGAATCGGTATTGATGGACGCATTGAACACAGAAAGGGCGAAGACGGAGAAAAGATCAAAGTTGAAATTCCGATGCCCGACCACGCAGTTGCTACCGAAATCGTTATTAAGTATCTCACAGATGCTGAAACCGGTGTTATCGCTGACATGAGCGAAATCGAAGCTGTTGGTCACAGAGTCGTTCACGGTGGCCCTTACTTCTTCCAGTCCGTTCTTCTTGATGAAGAAGTACTTGCAAAGCTTGAGCTC
>JAZRNC010000033.1:0-3655 GCA_045647965.1 Eubacteriales bacterium
TATAAACGAACCCACCGTTGTCTTTCACTTTATAAACATACTTGATTTCTGTTTTTATCAGTTTTTTTCCGTTCCTTTGTAAGTCGTAATCTTTTCCGTTTTTTCTTTGTTCGTCGTCAAAATCGGAAACCATAGAGTCAATCTCATTGCCGTTGAAAACGGGTAAGGTTTCTTTTGTGTTTTTTATGCTATAATTCAAATCTTCAAGAAATATTTCTTTTTCATTCATACGAAACACCTCAATCTTTGTTCTGTTTTCATTATAGCACAAAACAAAGCACAAATCAATAGTTGTCATAAAATGTTAGCACAAAGATTGCACAAAATAGCAAAAAGGATATGAGGAAAACCACATACCCTTTTTTAGTTAATTTCTTGCTTATATTGCAGTTTTTACAACAATTATCCCAAAATATCTATGAGGATTATTTGAAATAACGGTTGAGAAGTCCTTCAAATGCCTTGCCGTGTCTTGCTTCGTCACGTGCCATTTCGTGAACAGTGTCGTGGATTGCGTCGAGACCGTTCTTCTTCGCGCAAGAAGCGAGATCAAACTTACCCTGTGTAGCGCCGTATTCGCAATCAACTCTCCACTTCAGATTATCCTTTGTGGTAGCCTTCATGTTCGGCTCGAGTTCTTCGCCGAGAAGTTCAGCGAACTTTGCTGCGTGTTCTGCTTCTTCGTATGCTGCCTTTTCCCAGTACAGACCAACTTCGGGATAACCTTCGCGGTGAGCGATTCTTGCCATGCAGAGATACATACCAACTTCTGCGCATTCACCGTTGAAGTTTGCCATAAGCTGTTCAAAGATGGACTTCTTATCTTCTTCGCTGATATCGGGATTGTTCTTTACGGTCTTTGCATATACGCCGTATTCGTGTTCAGCAGCAAGAGCTGCGCCTTCTTCCATAACCTTAAACTTTTCACCTGCAACTTTGCATACAGGGCACTTTTCCGGAGCGTGGTCACCTTCGTGAACATAACCGCATACAGGGCAAACAAACTTTTTCATAACTTTTTCTCCTTAAATATGTTAAATTATTATTTTTATTGATAGGGTCTCTTGGGGGTCATTTACATTCGTTACACAATCCGGTAAATTCAAGGTGGACATCTTCCGTTTGAAACCCTGAACTGCTCGTTATGTGACGTAAGATTTCGCTGTCAATATCCGTGTCTCCAAACCAGACGTCATTGACCTTACCGCATTGGCGGCAGCGTATGTGACAGTGTGGGGCAGAGGTGATATCGAATCGGTCTTCGCTGCCGGCGACATGGAATCGGAGGAGATCTCCGTTTTCCGCCATATCCGCAAGTACGCGGAATACCGTTGCCCGTCCGATCTCCGGATGGGACTGTTGGATCTGCCGGTAGATGGCGCCTGCTGAAACGTGACTGTTCATTTCTTTAAGCGTCTCAAGGATGATCTGCTTTTGAATCGTGTTTCTTTTGTGAGGCACTGTCTCGGGCGCACATTTAGTTCTTGCTGCTGTGTTGTCCTTTGTGTTCATAGTGTCTCCTTGTTGAGACTCTGTCTCATTTAGTACACCATTATTATATCATATTTTCAGCCGTTGTCAATAGGTTTTTTGAAATTTTTTCGAAAAAATTCGCGGAAATTTAAGAAAAACAAGAAAAATTCCTCGAACCTGTTGACAAACGCCTTGATATAAGGTAAAATATATCCAAAGCAATGACGGAGAGGGTATTCGAATACCGTTTCAGAGAATGCGGCAGGTGTCTTTGATACCGCTTGGTGTGAGCCGCTGACGTAAAACGAATGACCGTAGCTCCTAAGCTGAAAGAAAGAAAGCGACCCGTCGCAAGTAGAATCTTTCCGTTCTGTCGCGTCAAGACATAAGGTTTGTTTGAGCCTGAGGTGGCATCCTTTCGATGCAATTTGAGTGGTACCGCGGACAATTTGTTCGTCTCAAAGAATGACTTTGGGGCGTGTTTTTATTGCCCCGTGGATTCACCGATGAGGAGATTATAAGATGAAAACAAATATTACCGGACTTGAATATAAGATTCAGGAAATGGCATCCCGTATTGCGGTTCTCCGTGAGATCGAGGGGTATACCCCGGAGGAAATGGCGCAGAAAACCGATACGACGATTGAAGAATATCTGAGTTGTGAACGCGGAGAAGCGAGCCTCTCGTTTGCGTTCATTTATCGCTGCGCTCTTGCGCTTGGTGTTGACGTTACGGATATTATCGAGGGTAAAAGCCCGACACTGGCCGGATATGTCGTTACCCGTCAAGGAAGCGGTCAGAAAATCGACCGTGCCCACGGTATGACGTATTTTAACCTCGCGTCATCCTTTAAGAACCGTATTGCAGAGCCCCTTTATGTAGTGGCAGAGTACAGCGCAGAGGCAGAACGCCGTGACATTGACCTGACAACGCACGAAGGTCAGGAATGCGATATTATTATTAAAGGTTCACTGAAAGTGCAGGTAGGCGAGCACGCCGAGGTTCTTCACGCAGGAGACAGCATTTACTACGACTCGTCCAAGCCTCACGGTATGATCGCTGTGGGCGGAGAAGATTGCATCTTTTACGCCATCGTTCTCAGTCCCGATATTGAGCTGAACGAATCGACGAAGAACAAGATCATCCACAAGATCGCGAGTGATGAAACGGGTCATGAGGAGCGCATCTACAAGCGTTATACCGAGGTTGTGAAGAATCAAAACGGTACTCCCACTTCGATTACATTTAAAAATGAAGATACGTTCAACTTTGCCTTTGATATCGTTGACGTGCTCGGGGAGGAAAAACCCGACAAGCGCGCGATGATGTACGTGGCAAACGACGGTGTTACCGAAAAATCGTTTACGTTCAAGCAGATGTCCCGTGCATCTTCTCAGTGCGCGAACTACTTCAAGTCCCTCGGTATCAAAAAAGGGGACCGCGTAATGCTCGTTTTGAAGAGACATTACCAGTATTGGTTCGCGATGCTTGGCCTCAATAAGCTCGGCGCGATTGCGATTCCTGCGCCCAACCAGCTGATGAAGCACGACTTTGAGTATCGCTTTGAGGCGGCAGGTGTGTCGGCGATCCTTTGTACAGCGGACGGTATTACGGCAGGAGAAATTGACGAAGCTGCTAAAGCCTATGCGGGCAGTCTGACGAAGATTCTCGTAAATGCGCCCGGTTCCTCCGTGAGAAGAGAAGGTTGGCACGATTTCAACGAAGAATACGAACTGTTTTCCTTCGAGTTTGAGAGAACGGAAGATTCTCCCTGTGGGGACGATCCGCTTCTTATGTTCTTCACGTCCGGAACGACGGGATTCCCGAAAATGGCGTTGCACAATCACAAATACCCGCTCGGTCACTTCCATACGGCAAAATACTGGCACTGCGTCAATTCCACGGACAGTGGTCTTCACTTTACCATTTCCGATACAGGATGGGCGAAGTCCATGTGGGGTAAGCTTTACGGTCAGTGGCTTTGCGAAGCGGCAACGTTCGTGTACGACTTTGATCGCTTTGATGCGGCAAAGATTATGCCGATGTTCAAAAAATACGGCATAACAACCTTCTGCGCGCCGCCGACGATGTATCGCTTCATGATCCGCGAGGATCTGGAAAAGTACGATCTGTCTTCTTTGCAGCGCGCGACGATTGCCGGCGAGGCGCTCAACCCCGAAG
>JAZRNC010000034.1:0-2484 GCA_045647965.1 Eubacteriales bacterium
AAACACACCGTCTCATTATTATACTGCATAACACAGCATTTTGTCAAGTATTCTATCACTTTTTTATTGAATAATATCATATTTTCGACATATAGCCGCAATGAGACAATCATCCATGCCGTTTTTTAGTGCATTTCGCTCATCATCAGAGACTGTTGCGATCACTTGCAGATGGCGTGGATTCTTGTGTTTACGGTCATCCAGAGATCTGAGCTCTCCATTCGCAATTTCAATGGGGCATAGCGGATCGTTTTCGTCGATTCCGACCACCAGAAACACACGTTTTCTGTCTCTGCCCGCCACCGAGCGAACCACATGACCGATTTCAATCGTTTTGTTTTTTTTCATAAAATCGTCTTTCATCCCGTCGCATCCGGTTGTCAGTCGATTTTGGTAAGAAGTTCTGCGCCGTTTTCCGTAAGCGCCACCGTGTGTTCGTAGTGGGCTGACAGCGAACCGTCCTTCGTGAGTACCGTCCATCCGTCGCTCAGCTCTTTCACTTCCGGTCTGCCTACGTTCACCATCGGCTCGATCGCGAGGACCATACCGCGGCAAAGTCTCGTACCGCGTCCTGCCGTTCCGTAGTTTGGAACGTTCGGGTCTTCGTGGAGATCTTGCCCGATGCCGTGTCCGACGTACTTCTTAACCGTTGAATAACCGTTTGCCACCACGTGACCGTCGATCGCCGCGCCGATGTCTCCGAGTCTGGCTCCCTCTTTGGCAGCCGCCTCGACACCGAGTTCGAACGCGCGTTTTGTTACCTCGATCAGCTTTTTCGCTTCTTCCGAAACGTTTCCGACCGCGAACGTATTTGCGCTGTCTCCGTGGAAACCACCGATAAATGCGCCGACGTCAATCTTTACGATATCCCCTTCTTCGAGAATACGGTCTTTACTCGGGATTCCGTGAATGACCTCGTTATTTATCGAGATACACGCGGAAGCCGGAAAACCACCGTAACCAAGGAAGGAAGGTCTTGCGCCGCACTTTTCGATATGACTGCGGATTCGCTCGTCGATCTGTTTTGTGGAGACTCCGGGGCGAACCATTTCTCCGCCCAGTGCGAGAGCCTCACCGGTAATGCGGCCGGCTATTCTCATTTTTCTGATCTGTTCAGAATTTTTTACAATAATCATTTTTTCTGCCCGTGAATTTGAGCGCGGGTTACCCCGTTCTCAAAACGTAACCTCATTTCAGCCTTCAAGCGCCTTCAGTGTCAGAGCTGTCGTATCCTCAAGCTTTTCCTGACCGTACACGATTTTAAGAAGTCCCTTCTTTTCGTAGTAATCCTTCAGGGGTTCTGTCTGCTCATGGTACACAACAAGACGGCTTCGAACGACTTCCGGATCGTCGTCCGCGCGGATGGTCAGAGCTTCACCGCACACACATTTGTCACCCATCGGAGACGGGTTGAACTTCACGTGGAACGTAGCGCCGCATTTCTTGCAGACGCGTCTTCCGCTCATTCTTTCCATTATATCCTCGTCGGCAACTTCGATGGACAATACGTCAGTGATCTCCACGCCCATTTCATCGAGCGCAGCGGCCTGAGGTACCGTTCTCGGGAAACCGTCGAGAATGAATCCCATATTGCAGTCGTCTTTTGCGAGGCGAGCCTTGATAATATCGATTACTACGTTGTCGGGAGCAAGTTCACCGCGTGACGTGTAAGAATTTACCAAATCACCGAGTTTGCTTCCGGATGCGATTTCTTCACGGATGATAGCACCCGTCGAGATCGCCGGAATTGCATATTTTTTCGCGATGATTTCAGCCTGGGTTCCTTTTCCGGCCCCCGGTGCTCCAAGCAAAATAAGGTTAACTTTTCTTGACATAAATTTTCTCCTATATAACGCCTCAATCTTTCGAGAACGAAATGGGCAGTTGTTTCAGCCACCCATTTCGTATGAAAGATTTTTGCTTTGTAGAATCAAAAACTGTTATTTACAAATTTTTGCCTTCAAAAAAGCGGTTTATTCAAGGAATCCCTTATAGTGACGCATTGTCATCTGAGCTTCGATCTCACGGATGGTTTCAAGAACAACACCGACTACGATGATGATGGAAGAACCACCGAAAGAAAGTGCAGAGAAGTTTCCGCCGGAGATGATGTTAACGATCATCGGGAGAACTGCTACTACGCTGAGAAGGAGAGCGCCGATAAAGGTAATGCGAGAAAGAATCTTTGTGATATATTCAGCCGTAGGACGACCGGGACGGATACCGGGCACGGAACCGCCGTTTGTCTTCAGGTTGTTCGCAACTTCGATCGGGTTGAAGGAGATCGAGGTGTAGAAATAAGCGAACGCGATAATAAGCACAAAGGTAAGGATAGCATAAAGAATGCCATCTGCTGCAAAGAGTCCGAAGAATCCTGCCCAGAAGGAGCCTTCCTTCGGGTTAACGAACATTTCGATCGTCGGGAAAATGGAGACGATGGAAGATGCGAAGATGATGGGCATTACGCCGACCATATTAACCTTG
>JAZRNC010000035.1:0-2709 GCA_045647965.1 Eubacteriales bacterium
CTCCTCAAAGTCAAAGAAAGAGGCAACAACGTTATAGTGTACGGGTATTTCTTCGCGGTCGGTATCAACCACGCGGTCAGGCGGTTGAGGCGGATTTTCTGCCCACTTCTTTTGGTATTCGGCGTATCGTTCTTCGATATATTTATCTTTATCGGATGTCATATGCTTTCCTCCTTATTGTTGATCTCGTTCATCTTGACTCTTGCCAACTGTCGGCGTTCCTCTGTGTACGGCGCGGTGAGGCGGATGGAGAATCTGTCCTTGTCAATCTCAAAGGAAAGATATCCAAGCTCGTCATCATCGGTCAGCCGACAAAGGTTGGGAAACTTCTCGGCATAGGCAAGCAGCCTTTTCTTAAAAGCGGCGTTGTGTGTCCGTATCACTACGGGTGCGGGTGTTTCATCAAAATAAATTTCGGTTGTTTTTTCATTCTTTTTCTTGTTTGTAATCATAAAGTCCTCCTAAATTGGGGTTGTTTTTGAAGTAAGGCGTTTTTCGGTCAAAAAGGCTCGGTCAAGAGCGTTGAAAAATGCGGATTTTTTAATAGAAAACGCCTTTTTGATGTGGGATATGTTTTGAGGTGTCAGAAACGGAAAAACATCGTTTTTTCTCGGTCAAGACCGTAAAACTGCTATTGTGGACGGCTACAAATTTGTACGGTCAAGACCGCTATTTTATCTCTCCTCGCGACCATTCTTTTTGAGCGCGGCTTTCTGCCTTTCCTGCTCGACGAGCTGCGGGAACTCGATGCGCTCGACCGTCTTTTCAATATCATCACTGCGGTCGTAAATATCCTTGCACATTGCATATTCCTTACGAAGAGGCTTGAGCTTGTCGGAGATAGCAAAGATCTGTTCACGTATCGGCTGCATCTCGGCGGGATCTTTCATCCACCGCATCTTGTTGCGGAGTTTCTGCCGCTCCTTATAAAGCACATCCATTTGCGCACGAACCTTAAGCGCGTGCTGAATCAGATCATCTTTCGTATCAAGGAAATACTTGCCGAGGAATTTTGCTTGCTCCGAGTACATACGGGCGCGGCGCACGTCCTCCTTAATGGCTGCATAGGCTTCGGGATTCTTTGGGATCACCTTGGGTATCGCTCCGAGCAGATAACAGTAGTGAAGATAGAGCGCGTAAAGTCCCGTCGGTTTCTCTCGCAAGGTCGGTTGGTAAAATGGGATAGGTGTCCATTGGCGATTGTGAGCGTTATTCCGTATCCTTGCTTCAACATCCTCCTCGGTATATCCTTTGCCGAGCTTATCCAAGCGAAAGAATTTGTCATAGCCGTATGGCTTGATGCGTAGGAATTTCCCACGTTGCTCAATCGTATATCCGAGACTTCGCATACGGCTGTAAAAGTTCCTGATAGTAAATTCCCGTCTTGCTACCACGTCGATGTCGGCACGTATCTGATCACGCATCGTAGGGATGCCTTTCTTTTCGGCATGAACCTCTGCGATGTGCTTTGAGCCTTGTTGCTTCGGCTTCTCGATAACCGACAATCCGTACTCTCTGCAAAGTCTGTCCGAGGTCTCGCGCATCAACTTGTAAGTAGCGTTGCAATCGTGATACCGCTTACCCGAAAATCCCGTTGCCGAAAGGCAGAAATGATTGTGTACGTGTCCTTTGTCAATATGGGTGGCGACAATTACGGGAAAGTCCTCACTCCACAGCTCGTTAGCAAGCTGAATGCCGATGATGTGAGCAACGTCGGGTGTTACCTCGCCGGGCTTAAAGGATTGGTATCCGTGGTAGGCTTGGATGTCAGAAGAATCTACACCCTCTAAGAGCGCCAGCATAACCTCGTTGGCGTTCTCGGGCGTGCAGTTGATGCCCGTGACGAATTTCTTTTCCTCATGTAAGAAATGCTCGGGTGGTAATCCGAGTATCTCGGCGGCAAGATTCTCGGCTTCATTATCGCTTTTAACCTCCAACTCCATCGTGGTTTTATTTTTATTCGCAATGTAGGCGAGCAGCTTGCTGACGTGCGCCTTCACATCCCAAATTTTAGTTGTTGCCAATTAGCTTTACTCCTTTCTTCGCGTATTCTTGTTGGATTGCGCCAAGAACCTTCATCACCGCGTCGGCATTGCGGCGGTATTCAAGATCATCAACAAAGCCGAGCGCGTTTGCCCGCGCCGCAATCTGATTCATACTTACGCCCAAGCGCCGAAGCTCGCGAGTAAACTCCTTGACTTCCACCGACGGCGGCGCGACGGGCTCGATCCATTCGATGAGCAACCGCAGATATTTGCTCTTATCACGTTTGAACGTCTCTGCGTCCTTACACAGCTTTTCGTATTCTTCATCACTCAAATACACCTTGACGAGGTGGGTGCGCTTGCGCCCGCCTTTTACTTTTTCCTCTGTCTGTTTCATTTTGCTTTTACTCCTTTGCTATAAATTTTTATTATGATTTTTTCAGTACGGGGGTCTGGGGTTCTCCCCACATTCGCATTTTGTGTCCATAAATGCAGTGCTTGTCAAGAAAAGCAGACGGACTACAAGTCCGTATTATTTTGAAGTAAATTTCATTTTCGTTCTCCTTTCCTTTGATAAATTTCGACATTGGAGGCGCAAAAAAAGGGCAGATATCACTTACGACCGCCACAACAAAACATAATAGAATTTGCATTCTGATTATGCGTGTGATGATATGTACCTGATACCTACCCTTAAGATCCCATATTCACAGATGGGAGGATG
>JAZRNC010000036.1:0-5422 GCA_045647965.1 Eubacteriales bacterium
CGTTTCGAACGAACGAATCTCGCCAATTTTTTCTGTCAGACATTTGTTATCGTCGGCGAGTTGTCTGACATACGGGTATAGCATTTCTCCCGCTCTGGTCAGTTGAATTCCCGTTCTCAGTCGCAGAATCAGCGGAACACCGCATTCGTCTTCCAGTGAACGGATCATTTGGCTGACAGCAGCCTGTGTGTATCCGAGTACGTCGGCGGCGCGGGGAAAGCTGGAGAGCTCCACTGTTTTGCAGAAAGCAATATATCGTATCATAATCGGCACCTCGTATGTTTGCTGTTTTTATTATAAACGAATCTTGGTCGTAAGTCAAGAATTACGGGTGTTTTTTCTTTTTGGAAACACGGTTTGGAATAGTACGGTGAAAAATCCATTTTTTCATTGATGCCGTCCGAGGGGTGTGATATAATAGAGATGAGGTGATGCATTATGAAACTTCTCGAAAAGGTACTCGGTCTGTTGTATCCATCGGTGTGCCGACTGTGTGGAGGAAAAAATGGTGAGAGCGGAGAGATATGCCACGATTGCATGGCGAAATACGTGAAGGATACGTTTGAGATTTGCGGTGAATGTGGTCAAACGGCGGCGAAATGTGAGTGTGGCTGCAGTTTTCTTGACAGCTTTTCGTATACCATCGGAGGAAGACGGCTTTTTACCCTTTCGTTCTACCGCGGAAGCACCGATTCGGCTGACAGAGTGACGGAAAAACTTTTGTATGGACTAAAGCAGCGTGCGGATTTTGCGAATTTTTTTGCCGCGGAGATGTCTGCGGGAATAAAGCGTCTGTTTGGGTCCGCCGGAGAGGATATTGACGAGTGGGTCATCACGTACGTTCCGCGCTCGGAAGAGAAATATCGTGAGTACGGTGTGGATCAGAGCGAGGAGATCGTGCGGCGTATGGCAAAGATCCTTGGGATAAAAGCAGTTCGCTGTTTTGAACGCAGGGAGGGACAGGTTCAGAAAGAACTGGACTACGCGGGACGGCAGCAAAACGCCGAGCAGTCGATCATTCTGTGTGAAAAAATGGGGAAGGATACGGGAAAGTATCTTTTGTTTGACGATATCGTAACGAGCGGATCTACCGTACGCTCTGCGGCAAAACTTCTTTTGGAAAGCGGGGCGCGGGCGGTATTCCCGGTGTGTATTTCCCGCACGAGGCGCAAAAAATAAACGCCGTATTTATGAATTATGTAAGATTCCTTAACACTTTCACGGATTTGTATGGCAGTTTGGAGAAAGTGAGCAAAAACAATAATTGCATTTTGTGAAATATTTTTGAAAAATGGGATTGTATTCGATCGGAAATTGTGTTATTATTATATGTGATATTTTAAGACAAACTATAGAGACAAGTCGTCTTACGGGAGACCGAGGGGGGATTTGTCGGACGATTTTGCAAATTTTCACAGTAAAATCGTATGTTTTGTCGGAAAGGTGAAAAAATGAGAAAAAACTTTTTCAGAATTCCCGGAAGCCGTACGATCTTTTCTCTTGTAATGGTTCTGATCGTTACATTGATCTTTACCGGCGTTTCGGTATTTGCAACAGAAGAAAATCTTGCTGAAGACAAACTGCTTATGGCAGAAGATGGCGCTGCTGCGACGGAAGTCGTAGAAACCATCGGAGCAACGGAAGAGACCGAGGAGGAAGAAGCATCCTCTCCGTTCTACGCAACCGCGCTCTCACTTCTCCCTCCCGTAATCGCAATCGTCCTTGCTCTTATTACAAAGGAGGTTTATTCCTCTCTGTTTATCGGTATCCTTTCAGGCGGCCTTCTTGCTGCTAACTTCTCCGTAACAGGTACCGTTGACGCTGTAGTAAGTGACGGTTTCATCGCGTCCGTTGAAGGAAGTGCCGGAATCTTTATTTTCCTTGTGCTTCTCGGTGCTATCGTTGCGCTTCTCAATAAGACCGGCGCATCCGCTGCATTCGGCAGATGGGCAAAGGCGAACATCAAGACACGCGTTGGTGCGGCACTTGCTACGTTCGTTCTCGGCGTACTCATCTTTATTGACGACTATTTCAACTGCCTTACCGTTGGTTCCGTTATGCAGCCCGTTACGGACTCTCATAAGATCTCCCGTGCGAAGCTTTCTTACCTCATCGACGCAACGGCAGCTCCGATCTGTATGATCGCTCCCATTTCTTCTTGGGCAGCAGCAGTTTCCGACTATGCAGAAGGTACGGGTTACAATGGTCTTGAACTCTTCATCAAGGCTATCCCCTACAACTTCTACTCCCTCCTCACACTCGTGTTCATCGTAGCAATCACTCTTATGCGTTTTGACTACGGTCCGATGGCTATTCACGAAAAGAACGCTATTGAAAACGGTGACCTCTTCACATCCGGTTCTGAACACGAAGCAACCGAAGGTGTCGGCGAAAACTCTAAGGGTAAAGTTATCGACTTGATCCTTCCCATCGTTGTTCTTATCGTTGTATGTATTGTTGCTCTCCTTTACGTTGGTGAATTCTTTGACGGTGTATCCTTCGTTGATGCATTCGGTAACACCGATGCAACCGTTGGTTTGCCGTGGGGTGGTCTGATCACTCTCGTAGTGATGATCGTATATCTTCTCATCCGTCGCGTTATTACCTTCAAGCAGGCAATGGAATGCATTCCCGAAGGCTTCAAGGCGATGGTTCCCGCGATCCTCATCCTTACCTGCGCAGGTACACTGAAGAACATGACCACACTTCTTGGTTCTGACGTATTCGTTGACAACTTTATGAACACTTATGCAGAAGGACTTGAAGTATTCCTGCCCGCAGTTATCTTCCTCGTAGCTTGCTTCATCGCTTTCTCTACCGGTACATCTTGGGGTACGTTCGGTATTCTCATTCCGATCGTTGTTTCCATCTTCCCCGCATCTTCCGAACTTATGTACATCGGTATGTCTGCATGCCTTGCAGGCGCTGTATGCGGTGACCACTGCTCTCCCATTTCCGATACCACGATCATGTCTTCCGCAGGTGCAAGATGCGATCACATCAACCACGTATCCACACAGCTTCCTTACGCAATTACCGTTGCCGCTGTGTCCTTCGTATCGTTTGTGATTGCTGCATTTGTTCAGAGCTGGCTCATCGTTCTCCCGATCGCGATCGTTCTGATGGTTGGTACTTTGTTCGTTATCAAAGCTGTTACCAAGAAAAAAGCGTAAGTACATAAAATAATAATAAAAAAGACTTGCATTTGTGTGCAAGTCTTTTTTTGTATAAGAAAACCCCCGGACAGACCGGGGGATCTTAGTATGGTATTCGTTTGAATTATTCGAGGCAGGTTTCACAGTCACCGCACTCGGTCATTTCTTCGAGAGGAGCGAGTCCGAGCTCCGCCTCTGCGGCTTTCACCATGATCGCACATTCGATACGCTTGCGGAACAGCTGGCAGCCGTAGTCGTAAATTCCGCGGATCGAGCCGGTAGCGTGTAGGGCATTGGCAGCGCAGCCACCCGAGCAGTAGAGTTTGGCCCAGCAATCGTCGCATTCACGGCGCGCGTATACGTTGCAATGCTTGAATTCATCGCGGAGAGGATGATTGGTCACTCCCTGCCAAACGTCACCCATCTTGTAGTCTTCGTTTCCGACGAACTGATGGCACGGATAGAGATCTCCTGACGGTGTGACGGCAAAATACTCGGTACCGGATCCGCATCCGGCAATTCTCTTGTAGATGCACGGTCCGTGGGAAAGATCAAGCATATAGTGATAGAATGTGATCGGTCTTCCTTCCATCTCACGCTTCAGCATTTCTTTCGCGAGGATCTCATACTGATCCAAAAGAACGGGAAGGTCTTCCTCTGTGAGTGCGTAGGGAGTTCCCTTGGGAGAGACAACGGGTTCCATAGAGAGCTGGGTGAAACCGAGGTCTGCCATGTGGAAAATATCGTTTGTGAAATCAATGTTATTGTGGGTGAACGTACCGCGGATGTAGTATCCCTCATCGCCGCGGGACTTTGCAAACTTCTGGAATTTCGGCACGATCTTTTCGTAGCTTCCGCCGCCTTTATAATCCCGTCTGAGCTTGTCGTGTACCTCAGGACGACCGTCGAGGCTCAGTACGACGTTGTGGCATTCGCGGTTGGCAAATTCGATGACGTCGTCGTCAATGAGCATACCGTTCGTTGTGAGGGTGAAGCGGAAATTTTTGCCGTGTTCTTTTTCGATGGAGCGCGCGTACGCGACGAGTTGTTTCACGACGTCAAAATTCAGAAGCGGTTCACCGCCAAAGAAGTCTACCTCGAGATTTACGTGCTTTCCCGAATTGTTTACGAGGAAATCCAGTGCGGCTTTTCCGACTTCAAACGACATCAGTGCGCTCTCGCCGTGGTATTTTCCCTGCGCGGCGAAACAATACTCACAGTTCAGATTGCAGGAGTGAGCAATATGCAGGCAGAGTGCCTTTACGGTTGTGTTTCTGTTTTTGAAATCAAACGCGTGATTTTTGTATTTGTCTTCTGTGAAAAGCTGACCGGCGTTCTTTAGTTCTTCGATATCCGAAAGGCATTCGAGAACCTCTTCTTCGGTCACGGAGAATTTTTTCGTGATCTCGGAGAGAATTTCCGCGCGGGGCGTGCTCTTTTCAACGAGTGCGATAATATCGTATGCGACCTCATCGACTACATGGACGCTTCCGCTGTACACGTCAAGAACGATGTTGTATCCGTTTAACTGATATTGATGTATCATAATCCGATTCCTATTTGTTGTTAGTTTTAATTAAAGATAATAAAATCCGCCTGCCGTGTGGGCAAGCGGTATTTTATGTGCAATTATTTCTTGTTGTTTTCGCACTTCTGGTTTGCAACACCGCAGGATGTTTTGCAAGCGGACTGGCAAGATGTCTGGCATTCACCGCAGCCGCCGTTCTTTACGCTCTTTGCGAGATCGCGAGTAGCGAGTGTACGAATTCTTTTCATATTGATATCTCCTTATTAAAGAACAGTTTATCAAGTAATATTATAACTCACCTTTGGCAGTATGTCAATAATATTTCCGCAATTTGCAAGAAAAAGAAGGAGTTTAATCGCATACAACGGAGATTTTTCCGCAAAAACTTCCGGAAGCGGTCAAAGTGGGGACGCCGCTCACTCGATATTCCTCAAGAATACGACAGTGTTCCGACTCAATCACTTCTCCGGGAACGATGAGTGGGATCCCCGGTGGGTACGGAATGAGATAATCGGCGGCGATTCTGCCCACAGCTTCATCAAGCGGAACTGTTTCCGTAGAAGAGAGCAGCGCATCGGACGGATTCATTTTGATTTGCGGAATGCACGCCGTATGCGTAAGATTTGACGTACGGCAAGGCGTGATGGGGGGGATAGCGAGTATTCGGGCGCACAGTGCACGGATGGAATTGGTCGCGTCTCCGCCTCCGGTCATAAGCAGGGAGTAATCCATCGACGTC
>JAZRNC010000037.1:0-2618 GCA_045647965.1 Eubacteriales bacterium
CCCCTCCGGAGGCGGTCATATAGGTGTAAATATTACCATTTCTGATGTAGAAAGCGCACTCTCCGAGTGTTCGTCTGTGGACTCTTTAGGGTCACCAAAATGAAAACACCATCCCAATGTGGATGGTGTTTTTGTTTTTCGCTATGCGCGTGTCGGAAGCAAAGCCGTAAATTGCACGGAACACACCCCATAGCGAAAACAATAATTTTCCCAAACTGCGCACTTTTATGGATTGACAACAGCCTCAACCCCATGTATAATATTCATAGAATCCAAACATTTCCGGGAGTAAGAATCGTGAAAGAATTTTTTGAATATTTTGAAATCCCGTTTTCCGCAGAGGCTGAATCTCACTATAACAACGCCCTCAAAGCTTTCGCCGAAAACGGTGATAAAATCCTTGACTTTGAATCCCTTAATATCTATACATACATGACTCAGCGTCTTGCAAAGATACGCGATGAATTAAAGCAGGACGAACGAAATATAATCTATTGCTACTTTTTGAACTCGGTTATAAAAGCCGGGAACAATGCGTTTATAGAATCTCTCTGCAAGCCCAAGCCATCCGCAAACAGCGAGCTGTTCGATACACTTCCGCTGTTCTCGCTGCTATACGAAGTTCCGGGAATGTGCAAGCGTCTTGCTGATAAGGGCGTGCCGCAGAAAATCATCGATGATACCTGCAATATGTTCGAAAATCAGGTACAGGATTTCATCGACCTGCACGGTCACTACGGAATCGCACCGTATGTAACGTGGCTGCTTCTGTTTATAAACAACAAAAATATCAGAATCGGACGCTTCAATATCGAAATGGCAGCTGCCGATAAATTCTTCGCCTTCCGTAAAGGAAGTGAGCTATGCATAATGCCGCATGACGTAGTATTCCACAAAAGCGGTTACTGTCTCGGTACGGTCGGCTTCGAGGATTCCGACGGCTCTTTCACCGCGTCTGTGGCGGAAACCGATGGCTGTTACGAGGGCAATCCCATTGTAAACGCGCTCTGCATGAAGGAAAAGCTCCGTCTCGATAAATCCGAGTGGGAGATCATCGCGAAACCGGGGGATAAAATTATCAGCGTGCATATTCCCTCCGGCGGCAGGCTTGATTTTGATGAAAATACCGCCGATCTTTTGTACGCCGCAGAGATTGTAACCGGGCATTTCGGAGATTTCAAGCTGTTCTACTGCGACAGCTGGCTTCTTGAGCCTGAAATCAAAAAAGTAATCGGCAAAGAAACCAATATGACCCGATTTGCAGACAGATTCACCCGTTTCCCATCAAAAAGTCGCGGGAATGACGTATTCAGCTATCTCTTTTTGACACTCAGCACAAATGACATCGGAGCACTCCCCGAAGATTCATCAATGCGCAGGGCAATAAAGGCGCATCTTGCTTCGGGAGGTCACATTTTAAATCACAAAGGCATTTTTACAAAGGAGGAGCTTGAAAAATGCGCGAAATAATTATTCCTGCGGCACTCCAGATCAACATGGACGATATCGGCTGGTGGTGCGGAAAAAACGAGCTTGACATCCGCGGTTCTTCAAGAACTGCCATGCCGCGTCCCCATTGCCCGGCAGACTATCAGGCGATACATGAGCTTGGAAAAGCTCTCAACATGGAAATCACCTGCGCCCTCGTAATCGGCGAATGGGATATGGAAAACAGACTTTCAAAAGAGGTAAAATACTTCTCCCGTTACGGAGATAATTGGAACAATGCCGCATACCGTGATCCGGACCGGATGCGCGAAGCCGTGGAGATCATGAATAATTCTCCTTATATCGGTATCGCCCTCCACGGTCTTCTTCACGGCTACTATATGCCAGGTGTTGATCATCCTGACGTATCAGACTTTTATTACAGAAAAGACAACAATCTTTATCTGGTGCCGGAGGACGAGATCCGCAACCGTCTTGATCACTATTACAGACTTTACGAGTATCATAAAATGACAAGCGAGATCTCACTTTTTATCCCGCCGAGCAATGCATATCAGCCCTTTAACCTGTCCGCCATACTGAAGGACTACGGAATCAAATATATGTGCCCGTTCCTTACGCCCATTCAAAAGCTATTCCCCGATATCGACATAACCGATGCGTTTATCGAAAATGGCATCATTACAATAAACCGCGGTCGGGATAAATTTGAGTGGGATGAAGTGGGAAGTGACTTTGATGCTCTTGAACCGAGCTTCGGCATATTCGGTATGCATTGGATAAATATGCTTAATGAAGATCCCGCAAAGCACGGTGAAACATTAAAACGCATCCTTCCCTATTTCAGAAGATGCGCCGACACATACGGAATTGTCATGTCCCGCAACATGGCGTTCGCTTCGACTCAGCAGCTTACAAAGAAGTATGCCAAGCTTGAGTGGATTGGCGACACCTGCATTATTGATCTCGAAAATGTCCCAGAGGCAAAGGGCAAGCTCGACACCTTCTTTATCTCCTCCAAAACTCCGCCGAAATCATTTGAGAACTGCAGTCTCGGCGAGATTCAGGAAAAACCCGGATTCATAAATTATGAAATAAAGCCCTCGGGCAGTACTGTAAAGATTCACTTCTGATAACCGAAAAACAACATCCGCAAAGGCTTTAACCTT
>JAZRNC010000038.1:0-20403 GCA_045647965.1 Eubacteriales bacterium
AGATATCAATTGTACCACGCTTTCAATATTTTGCTTTGTCCCCGTTATTTGTTGAAGTGGAGTCCAAGCGACGAGGAGAAGGCATACAGGGACGAGTTTATGGAAGGGATTCTATCCGTAATCCGCAGTGATGCGATTGATGATCGCCCGGATATGTGGACACAGGATAGAGTTGAGCTCGGGTTTAAATCGGCAATGCGTTTGATATCCAAAGGAAAACAAGACGAGGCAATCGAACGAGTAGCATCGGTCGTTCAACTGTTGGAAGAAACGATGCAGATTACCGATGAGGTGACCTTGCCAACATCCTGCCGATTCCTTGACGAAATGGTATGGACGGCAAAAGAAGATTGGCACACTGTCAACAACGATCCGGATGAACCGAAAGAACGCATGATTTATATAGACACGAGGATGAGTGGAATGTGTACTTGCTATTGCATATACCCAAGCAATTGTTTAGATACACTGCAAGGAAAAGGATTCGATCCCATCCGCAGCCACCCGGAATTTGAAAAGCTTTGCTCGCGTGTAAAAGCGCTGATCGTAACAAGAACAAAGGGAGAATAAAGTTTCCGTATTCCCGACTATCTAAGGTTCAGGACTTTAGATGGTCGGGATTTTTGCGGTATTATATATTGGAGTATTTTATCGGACGATTTTTATATTCGTCCCCCGAAAAGGTGTGCATAGAAGTTCCCATCCTTGCCTCTTGAAACGATGAAAAATGGCTTAACAAAAAGGGGAAATCGGTTGACAAGAATGGTTAAATATGGTACAATGACAATGGTTTAAATTGCGGAAAAATTGGAGGATAAACATGGATAGAATATTTAACGTGCTGGATTGCGGAGTAAAAAATGACGGTACTACCGATAATACCGAAGCGATCAATCGTGTGATTACCGATTGTTCGGAAGCGGGCGGCGGTATTGTATTTTTTGCCCCGGGAACATACTGCGTGGCTACAATCGAACTTAAAAGCAACGTGACTCTTTCGGTTGAAAAAGTGCGTTTCAAAAGATTGAACAATGCAGAACATTGTTTTTTTGAAGGTAATAATATAGAAAATGTAGTCATTCGAGGCAATTGTGTTGTGGATTGCTCTCAAGCGTTACACCCCGCTGTTAATATCAAGCTCAGCAAGAACATTGTTATTGACAGCATGGAAGTAAAAGATGGTTGGAAGATGGGTTGGGCAGTCGTATTCTACGCTTGCTGTGACGTAAAGCTTTTGAATTGCAAAGTTTTCAACTGTGTGAAGGACGGTATTGACCTTGTTTGTTGTCGTAATGTTCTGATCGATGGTGCTGTTCTCGATAATGTAGGTGACGACTCCATTTGTTTGAAGAACGAAAGTGTTCCTTTCCCGGAAGAAGGATATTATACAGAAAACATTATCGTGTCAAACTCAATCATAAAGAATTGTATGAAGCGCCATCCTGCTTTTAAGATCGGTACGGGTACAGCGGGGGTATTCAGAAACATCATCATACACGACTGCATATTCGAGAATATGGAGACCGCGTTCTGCATTCAGCTTATGCGTCCCACTCTCCCCGAAACCAAAGAGCGTGTGATCGAAAACGTTAAACTTTCCAATATAATCGTCCGTGGCTGCCGTTATTTCACCGATATTACGCAGATGGACGTTGAGAGTCCGATTATTCGTACCCTCGTGATGGAAAACATCATTATTGACGGTGGAAAGACGACTTCCCGTATTTACGGTATGAAGGATATTCCGGTTGAAAATGTCATTATGCGCAACATTTCTTTCGGTAAACAGAATATTACGTCCGCGGAAGATCTGATGGAACTCAAGTATGTGAATAACGTAACCATCAGCGATTGGACGCTGAACTGTGAATACGCATCCCTCCTCCACTTGATCGATTGTCAGGATGTACGTGTTGACAGAGTTTACACGAAACAGAATGCTCCGTTCCTTACGGTGGATGGTGAAATGTCACGCGGTATCGTTTTTGGCAGCAATAACTACTGCAAGGTTGATGATGCTGTCGTTCTTGGGGCAGACGTTCAGAAAAACGCCGTTGCTCCTGCGATCCGTCGTTACGAAATTGAAGGTCTCGAGTGTGATGACTCCATTATGGCGGGCGAATGTGTTCACGGAAAGATCCGCATTTATAACGAAGGCGAAGAAGGTTTCTTTGAACACGATCTGATAGCAGCTCTCGCGGATGATGAGGATGGCATCGTGGCAGCATCGATTCGTACATGGCTGTATCGCTATGAAGAAAAGACGGTAGAATTTACTACCGCGCCCCTCTACAAGCCGGGAGAATACACACTTGTGATGGACGATTCTGCCGTATCCGTTACGGTAAAGCAAACTCCCGCGGCCATCGGTCCGGATAAGATCGCAACGATCACGGATGTCCAGGGCAAGACCGAATTCAAATTTGACGTATTCAATGTGGGTGGTACGGAAGGTGCCGGCACATTCGATCTTTTGGTGAACGACGAAGTTGTTTCTTCTGAATCACTTACCCTTGCTCCCGGTGAAAGAGTGAATGTTACAATGAGCGCAGAATGCGGAGACGGTAAAGTGGTTACCCTGCCGAACGGTATGAAATGGGATTATAAGCTTGCCGCAAATACCTACTCTAAGGTAAGAGCGTGGGATAATGTTATCGAGATCACGGCGGGCGGTAAACTGTATTCCGCTTCCGGACTCCTTGAATATGATAGACTTTACGAATACGCAGCCGTTTACAAGACGGTCGAAGGAGATTTCAGCGCGAAATTCCGTTTGCTCAGCCAGGAAGCGAGCGGTCAGTATGCGGCGGCCGGTATTATCATTTGTTCGGATATGACCAAAGCCAACGAATGTAAGAGGATCGTACTCCATCACAATGCGCCAAAATACGGCTCGATGAGTATTTTCCGTGCGGACTGGAACGGAGACGGCATCACTGAACATGCAGCGCTTGGGGATACCAGAATCGGTTATTGGCTCCGTGTGGATAAAATCGGAAGCAATTATTACGGTTATATCAGTGCAGACGGAGACAAGTGGGACTTCTTGGAAGTCTTCGACGTACAGGGGGACGAAAATGTTCACGACGTTGGTATCTATGGCTTTGCGAACAGTGTGCTTGACAGACCCGGTACGGCTGTTTTTGAAAACTTTGAAATCAAATCTCTGAACTAATTTGCAAAATCAACGAAATAAAGAAAAAAGTCCGAGTGGATTAAAAATCCTCTCGGATTTTTTGTTTTGCTCTCGGAGACGTGTTGGCATCTGAATGCTTCCCAAAAAACTTGTTTTTTCGTTTCTTTTCCGTAGCAAAAGTAGGAGAATGATCGGAAAAAACAGAGAATAGCAGGGCAATCGGTCGCATCGGCTCGAATAGTTTTTTTGTCTGGGAACAGATTGCGACACGATTTTTCGGTTCTTGGGATTATAATGATACTACCATAACATCTTGGAGAAAAACAATGAATGAAAATGAAAATATGATAAAAAGCATATCTTCGGGGAAGAATCTGACGATATTTATTGAAGGGGATATCGATCATCACAATGCGCGTCAGATACGCAGTCGAATTGATACGAAGGTATTTATTCAGCGCCCGAGCGAATTGGTTCTCGACTTATCACGAGTCAGTTTTATGGATAGTTCAGGACTCGGACTGATTCTTGGGCGCTACACAAAAGCGGTGGAACTTGGCATTGACTTTAAGGTGATAAATCCCACTCCGCAGATAAAACGGATTCTTGACCTCGCAGGGACGGAAAGACTTATTAAAATTGAAAACACGCTGGTTCCGCAAAAGACGGCAAACTGAGGAGGAAAAACGTATGGCAAAAAGTAATGTAATCAATGAAACGAGATGTTCGTTCCCATCGATTTCGGCGAATGAGGCATTTTCAAGAGCGGTGGCTGCCGCGTTTTGTGTACAAATGAATCCGACGTACGATGAACTCTCGGATATTAAATGCGCTGTTTCCGAGGCGGTGACGAACGCGATCGTTCATGCATACAAGGATTCGATCGGCGAGGTTCAGTTGATCTTAAAAATGACGGAGGACAGAGTTTTTCGTGCGGAGATCCGAGATAAAGGGTGCGGGATCCGCGACGTGGAAGAAGCGATGCGTCCCCTGTTTACTACGGATGCTGAAAATGAGCGAAGCGGAATGGGGTTCACGATTATCGAAAATTTTATGGATTCCCTGCGAGTGGTATCTGCCGAAGGAAAAGGTACCAAAGTGATTATGACAAAAAAACTGTCCATGCTCCCGAAACGCAAAGGTTAATACATAGCGCACGTGCGCTTTATCAAATATGAGGGAGAGAAAACATGTCACATATTGATACGATGGAGCTTCTTCAAAAATATGCGAACGGTGACACGAGCGTTGAGGCTCAGTTGATGGAACAAAACGGAGGACTTGTGGGAAGTATAGCGGCAAGATTTCGCGGGCGGGGAGCGGAGTTTGAGGATTTGATTCAAATTGGGTCGATCGGACTGCTTAAAGCGATCCGTAGTTTCGATATTTCTCGCGGAAATGCCTTTTCCACCTATGCGGTTCCGCTCATCATCGGAGAGATTCGAAGATTTTTGAGAGATGACGGCGCGATCAAGGTCAGCCGCATTCAAAAGCGAAATGGAGCTGCGCTGATGCACGCGAGGGAAAAATATCTCGCGGAATTCGGAAGTGAGCCGAGACTTGATGAACTGGCAGAAATGGTGGGGATTTCTCCTGAGGAGGCGGCAGTTGCCATTGATTCTACCACCCCTGTCCGTTCGCTTTCGGAAATCATCGGCGGGGAAGATTTTGAACTCGAGGATGTGATTCCCTCATCCGAGGATACGCTCGGAAAGATGGTTGAAAAAATCGCCTTAAAAGAAACGATCTCCACACTTCCGCCGATGTGGCGAAAGATCATCCTACTCAGATACTTTAGGGATTATTCCCAACAGCAGACCGCAGAGGCACTTGGACTCACGCAGGTAAAGGTTTCCAGAGAAGAAAAGAAAATCTTTACGGAACTGCGTTCCCATCTTGCATAATATATGTTTTAATAACAAAATGGTGTGAAATAGGATTCACACCATTTTTAGTTGGTTATTTTTTAGGTTTGATGTCGTATTCGGCGATGATACGGAAGTCGGTCATAATATATCTTGCGGCTTCGTCGGAGTCAACGGTGTATTTCATCGTGTTGTACATTCCATGAACAAGTTCAATCGGGCGTCCGCCTTCGCTTGTCACGATCTGCTTGAGATTATAGTTGCAGTCGTAATGATAGAGATCTAGACCGCCGTTGTAGACGAGATAATCGCCGCCTTCTGCGGTGAGTTCGAATTTCAGACCAAACGTCGTGAATTCGGGGTTGATCATCTTACCGTGACCTGGTTCGCCAACGCGGATACGGAAGCGATAAACTTCTTTTTTGCCTTCGCCAAATGTGGAGTCGGGGGAGAGCATTGTGGACATTTTACGAAGATTATCGGTCGTTTTTTCCGTTTCTGCAAAGCTGTTTGAACCGGTTTCTGTTTCGACTTCGTTTGCACAATATTCGAGGTCGTGATAATGGAGCATCAACTCATAGAGTTTCCAACCGTCTTCGGTTTTTTCAAGGTGCCAGTTGCTGTTTTCTCTCTGCATATCGCGACGAACTTCTTCGGGAATGTCAGCATGGAAGCGGAAGTCACCCCAGAGATTTGTCAAATCAAGATATTCGTTAAAGAGACCGTGACCGTAGATGTTTGTGGAGTCGATACGGACAGCAAGACCGGCATCAAAGGCAGCGGAACGGGAGAGGATGTATTCCATATTTTCGGGGGGAGTTGCTTCGAATCTGCCGCGATTATTGTGGATCATATACCAACCCATCATCAGCGGGATGAGGTTACGCTTGAAGAAAGGAATATGGTTGACGCGGTCAGCGAACAAACCGCCGCGGCGGTCGGTGTCACACCACGGCTCGCCCCAGTTGGCGTATGACAGTGCGTGCCACAAATAATGTCCCATACGGCTTGCATCGCAAGTGAAATCACTTCCCGTGATCTCGTATACTTTTCTGACAAATTCAGCAGGGGCATATTCGTCGGCATTTGTTGCCATACATCCTTCCAGACCGTCGAAGCTGAGTCGACGGATCCCACTTTCGATAATGGCGTTTCCGAGCTTGGTTGCCATATCGGATTGCAAATTGATGTCGGGATAGAAGGTTCTGTATCCATTGTCGGCAAGGCGGAAAACTTCCTCACCGCTTTCGTGGGAGGTGGCAATAGTTCCGAACGCACCGCGCGTACAACCCGAAAGACAGTTTGTTTCCGGATCAAATTTTGCGAATTTTATGATCTCCTCGCCGATTCTAATGGAATTGAGACAGGATTTTTTCTCGAAATTGTGTGCGTCGGCGATAGAAATTTCCGTATCCGTAGCGGAGATTCCGACTGTGAGCGTCGTCTTGTTTACGTAAAGCAGTTGTTTGTTCGGAACGGGGGTGATATATTTATCGTGAGTATGGATAAAGTTTGACAAGGTGTGCGCGCCGATCACAATACCGTTTTTATCTGCGCGGTCAGCCATAGCGTGAACCTCGGCAGAACCACCGGGGAAAATATCCGTATTCACCGGGAAGTGTCCCCAAGAACCGAAGATATCTGCGTAGTAGATACAAGTGATATTGGCGCGTTCAGCGATTCGAAGTATTTCATCACTGGTGAGACGGCTTCTTTTGATAATGTAGTAGATGGAGGAAACGCGCTTGTCTTTTTTTGCATAATTACCTTGATACGTGGGGTGGGGGAGACCTTCGGCTACTTCCATTTCTCCGATCGTGTCGAGTAAGGAATCCGCGTTATCCGCACCGATGAGGGCGATGGAAGAATTTTCAATTTTTCCGTCGGGGCCGGGAACGGCAAGGCGTACGGTGTTTTTGTCATCGATGATCGCCTCTTTACTAAGGTCGCGCACGGAGCACTGCAGGGTTACCTCACCGTTATAGGAAATAGCGGCCTTGTTAAAGAGCATACCCGACGGCGCGGTGGATTTTGCCATATCACTCAGATCAGCAATACCATCTAATTTCGGGAAACCGGCAACCACTTTAGGCATCAGGGACTGGATACAAGAGACAGCACCATCGTCAAACCAACCGGCACCGAGAACTTCGCCATAGGATGTTGCGAGAGTTTTATACGGACCAAAGATGAATGCGTAGGTGTTTTTCGGAACGGACAGAACCGTGAGTTTATGGTATCCGTTTTTTCCTTCAATTTTTATTGTACATTCACCGCACGGATAACGAACGATCGCGGTATCTCCCTGGACGGTGGCAGATTCGGGAAGATAGGAACGGTTGTCCATAACAAGGGTGCCAAGGGGGGAGGATACGATATAGGTTCTTTTGTCGTCGGACAAAGTGAGATATCCGGTATTACTCAGGTGTATATGTGTCATTTTACAATCCTTTCAGGGAACTTTTGTTACCGTTTTCTTTCGATCTTGCGCTCCCAGATTTTACGGAAGTCGGTGAGAATGTAGCGTGCGATTTGATCTTCATCGGTCAGGTATTTAATGTTGAGGTATCTATGTTTCGTAAGAACAAATTCGCTTCCGCCGGGTTCACTTTGAACGATTTGCTTGAGGTTGAAGTTAGAGTCGTAGTGATAGATTTCCGTACCGCCCTTGTATTCGAGGTAGTCACCACCGACGGCGGTAAGCTTGAATTTAAGATTGAACTGAGTAATTTCGGGATCGATCATCATACCGTGACCGGGTTCACCGACACGGATACGGAAGTGGTATACCTCCGATGTGTCCTCGCCGGCGGAGGCATCGGGAGATATCTGGCATACGTGCTTGAGCAGACCCTCTTTCGTGACCGTTTCGTTGTCTTCAAGGGTTAAATAGCCGGTTTCGGTTTCTACAGAACGTTCTCGGTAGTAAAGATCTTCGTGATGGATCATAATACGGGAGAGCTTCCAGCCGTCATCCTCTTTTTCAAGATGCCAGTTCGTATCTTCGTACTGCATTTCGTGAAGGATATCGTCGGGGATATCGGCTTCGTGACGGAATTCCCCCCACATTTTTGCCATATCGAGATAATCGTTGAGCATACCGTGCTGTCTTGCCGCATCAGACTGTACGGTGATGGCGAGTCCGGCATCGAACGCCGCGGAACGTGACAGCATAAATTCCATATTTTCGGGGGTTGTTGCCTCGAATCTTCTATCGGCGGCGTAAATTGCGTACCAACCCATCATCAGCGGAATCAGATTGCGTTTGAAGAACGAAATGTGGTTTACGCGGTTCATATGCATACCGCCGCGTCGTGCCGTATCACACCAGGGTTCGCCCCAGTTTGCATAGCAGAGGGCGTGCCACAGATAGTGAGTGGAAGTGCTGGCATCACAAGTGAAATCGTTGCCTGTAATATCAAATACGGTTTTTACAAAGCTTGCCAATGCGTACTCACCCGCTTTGGTGGAATAACATCCTTCCAGACCGTCAAAACTGAGACGGCGAATACCGCACGCAACGGTTGCGTTTCCGAGATTTTTTGCCATTTCACGCTGAAGTTCGATATTCGGGAAAAGGGTAGAGTATCCGTGATCGGCAAGTCTGCAGACCTCTTCTCCTGCGCTGTGTGCAGAGATCGCTGTGTTGCAGACACCGCGCGTACAATCCTTCAAGCATTTCGTTTCACTGTCAAACGATGTGAATTTGATCAGTTCTTCGCCGATGCGGATATAGTTTAAGACACTTTTCTGAGCGTAGTTGTTTGCATCCTTGATATAGATGTCGGTATCTTCTGCGGTGATGTCCTTGGCAAGAGTGGTAAGGTTCACGGCAAGAAGCTTATTGTGCGGTACGGGAGTGATGAATTTGTCGTGCTGATGAATGAAAGCGGATAAAGTGTGTCCGCCGAGCACGATTCCACCCTTACTTTCCGCATAATCGGCAAGCTCGTGAACTTGTTCTGCCCCTCTTTCGTATGCGGGAGAAATATCAAAATGTCCCCAACTTGAGAAGACGTCGGTAAAGTAGATGCAGCAGACTCCAGCGCGGGCTGCGAGATCGATCAACTCTTCATTGGTAAACTGATTTTTCTTAATGATTAAATAATAGGAGGAGACTTGCTTGTTCTTTTTTGCATAAATTCCCTTATAAGTGGGGTGAGGGAGTCCTTCTTCAAGTTCAAGATCGCCGATGATGTCGATCAAGGTATCTGCGCTATCCGTACCGATGAGAGCGATGGCGGCGTTTTCGATTTTTCCGTCAGGACCGGGTACGGCAAAACGAATCGTATTTTTGTCGTCAATGATCTCATCTTTACTCATATCGAGCACGGAACACTGGAGAGAAATGGTAGAATCGATCATAGCCGCTGCTTTCAGACGGGATGCCATAGAAAAGTCTGTGGTATCTTCCTTCGCGCGCGTGTATGCTCCCGCAACGACCTTCGGAAGGAGGGACTGGATACAAGCCACGGAACCGTCATTGTTCCACGATGCTCCGAGAATTTCACCGTAGGATGTACCGTGTGTGAAGTACGGACCGAAGGTGAATGCTTCTGTTTCGTCAGGAACGGAGAGGAGTGTGATCTTGTGATATCCGTTCTTATCTTCGAGTCGGAACGTACATTCGCCCACCGGGTATGTTACTTTTGCTGTGTTATTGTCGATCTTGGCACCGGTTGGAAGATAGGTACGTCCGGAGTGGATCAGAACACCGATGGGTGAGGACTTAATATATTCACGTTTTTCATCTGTGAGGATAATATGAGCATCATTTGTTAAAAACAGATTTGTCATAGAAAACTCCTTAGTTTCTCAAAATAGGTAATCAAAAATTATATAAACATAATAATTTTAACATATTAACGAAAAAAAGTCAATGATACGGTAAAGAAAGGGGGTACTTACCGCTTTGCGAGACGGTAACAGAGATAGAAAAAAGTGTATACAGCAAGGGTACAAACGAGCATTGGTGGGATAAAATTGACATTGTGTACTGCATTTAAATAATAGAACGGAGGAAGAAAATACGAAATGGCACGTAAGGCGTTTACGTTAAAGAAAACGGGACACAAGGCAATCATCAGTACGATAAGAACGGGAATCACAGCACCAAGCGTATGGAGATTTTTGCAGAGCTGCATAACGACGAGGCAGAAACCTGTTGAGAGAATTACGTACAAAACGAGTAGGAGAATCTCCCGATGGAGGGAAACAGAGATGCCCGAGACGAGAATGGCAATCAGCGAGACAACAACCACATCAAAAATGGCAATAAAATGATAAATTGCGGCGAACAGTGGGCGGCTGTGTTCGGGAATCCAATCGAATTTTCCAAGGGCGGCATCCTGCATATAAAACATAGAAGCGGCAAGTCCCCCAAGAATTATAAGAACGGAAAGAAGGCCCCGCATTGGCGCCAGAAGATAACTCATATTTTGGGCGTCTTCGGTGGATTCCGTGGGATCTGCGTAGGAAAACTCAAACAGATCCCCGCCCGGCGCGTTGATTGCATCGTAATAGGCGTGATAGTCCTCAACAGAGAGAGTGGGAATTTCTGATAACTCGTCGATAAGGTAATTTTTATAAACGGAAAAGGCTTCGTAGGGATATAGGGCAGCGTACAGTTTTTCTCTGGAAAGTTGAAGAAGGACGGTTTCCTCACGCTGGATGACGGTTACGAAGGCGTTTCGATTATGGATCTGCCCCGTGAACTTGTCGATTTTTTCTTCAAGAGATTCGTGAAAGATCCAAGCGGAATCGACCGTGCCGTTTTTGACGAGGGAATAGGCTTCTTCCGCGTTGCTGCACATCACAAAGCGAATCAACTTACTGCTGCCGTCAAGGGACGAGGTAATTTCCGCGGCGATCGGATCGTCGGGATCCTCTGCTGTCAACGCAATGGTCAGCGCGCCGCTATCTTCCTTATCGAACAACGCAACACCAAACACGAGAGATGGCACGAGTAGAAGAATGATGAGAAACGCAGGCTTTTTGAGTAATCGCTTGTTCAATATGTGAATACGAAGCAAGATGGTTTGTATGTTTTTCATAGTATCTCCTTTCGTGTTATTCTTTGTTAAGGCGTGCTTTTCGGATAAGGGCGGAAATTATTAAAATCAGTGCGGCGAACAAAACGAGGGGGATGGCGTCTCCGATAGTATTATCCGTGGCAAGACAAAGAGAAAAATACTGCCGTGCCATACCCGATGGGAGAACACGTGACATTACACGAATGGCATCGGGGAAGAAATCGATCGGATAAAAACACCCGCCGATATACGTAAGCGCTATCATAACAATAAATTGCATAAGAACTCCGTTTGCGAGATTGGAGGAGAGTTCATAGAGGAGGTACTGCAGAGACGTAATTAGCAAAATGACGGGGAGTATGGATACGGCAAAAAGTATGGCGCGCGAGATACCCATACCTCCGAGTTCGGGAATAAGCGAAACCGCGCTATCTGAAAAGAGGAATACCGCGAGAACAACAACGGAAATGTTGATGAACATCAATAACGCATATGCCAGATATTCTCCGGTAACTTGCGACAGAATCGGATAGCCCGAGGAGCGAAGGAGCTTTGGTAGAGCCATATCCTTTTTGACAAAAAGGGGACAGCAGGTGATTCCGCACAAAAAAATCAGGAGAATGGAAATTCCCGAGAGCATATATCCGCCAAAAGAGAGATTGTCGGAGATACCGATGATCTCTTCCTCATAAACAAGGGAACGGGAAAGAATCAGTTTGAAATATTCGGCGTTGATCGCATCGGTATGCTCCCAAAAACCGTCGTGTACGCCATAGTCGTCCATTGCATACTGCAGACCGTATATTCCGTTTTGGGATTCGACGAGCATTACGGAAATCGCATTCAGCATTTCGTCTTTGAAGATTGACGTGATACCGAGAGCGCTGTTTGTGGTAACGTAAGTCAGTTTTTTGACCTCTCCGTGCACGATGGCATCGATGAAATCCTCGGGAATAATAACATAGGCGTCGATTTTTCCGCGTTCAAGTCTCTGTCTGGCTTCCTTTTCCGTTAACTCAATAAAGTCTACCATATATTTTGAAATGTCAATGCTTTGCAGAGCGGATATGCCAAACCCGAGATAGCTCTCGTCCGTGTCTCCGACGATGGCGATCTGATATTTTTGTTTATCTTCCGCAGAACTGTTATCGAGGATAATGTGGTCAAGAACGAGTCCAAGTCCAACACAGATGGCAAGAGTTACGACGAGTACGAATGGGAGAACACGTGCCGTACGCTTCATCTGAAGAAAGAAATAAGTCAATGTTTTTTTCATATCAGAGTTGTCCTACCAATCCTTGAACATTTCCGTCGTATACGAATGGTTCCAGGTAACCGTTTTTCAGAATATAAAGACTGTCACAGAGAGATAATTCCCGCTCGTCGTGCGTTGTAAGGAGGAGAATGTTTCCGTTGTCTCGGCAGGATTTCAGGTAGGAATTGATGTTTTCTTTGCAGATCAGATCAAGGGCGGCACTTGGCTCGTCGAGGAGAAGAATGGGTGGTTTTTTCGCAACAGCACATCCGATGGAAAGCCGTTTTTTCATTCCGCCCGACATTTTGTGTACGGGTACTTTCAAAAAATCTCCGATGCCGAGCATGGCGAGAACTCCGCCGTCGTTCAGTTCACGCATAAGTTCTTCCTTTGAGTACCACAACAAAAGGTTATCCCATGCCGTCAATTCTTCAAGCAGCGGTGTGCCCTGCGGAATGTAACCGATGTTTTGCGATAAGAGTCGGCTGTTTTTAAAAAGATCGACTCCATCCAGTAGAAATTCTCCCGCGTCGCATTTTTGCACACCTGCTAAAATGGATAGGAGCGTGGATTTTCCGCTTCCGTTTTGTCCGAGGATACCGACGATAGTTCCGCGGTTTACACCGAAGGAAATATCGATAAGAGGTTTTTTGCGGCGAAAACTTTTTTTGATACCTTTTACTTCAAGATCCATAATATTCTCCGATATTCTGAAATTCTGTGAAATGAATTTGGCATCGAACCCATACCGCAGGATACTGCCGTTTTGGGTCGATGCCAAACGATATTCATGCTATTTAAATGTAATAAATGGGTACTGCTATTTAGCGTTCATCAACCATGGGGTAGTCGTAGTTTTCATCCCACTCAACGGCGGAGTCGTATGTCATATCGTAGCCAGGGAGAGGGGAGTTACCATCAATGAGTTCGACAAGATCCAGAACATCATCGGGGATTCCTGCCTCTTCGAGCTTGTCGAGAATGTTGTCAATGTCAATATCCTCTGCCCAGTCTTCGATGTTGTCTTCAACATCCTTGCTCGGGATCTTGATGGAGGACGCTTTCGTCTCTTCCGCAGAGAGTGTTACGGAGAAGAGAGGAGATTTGCCGGCTACCAGAGAAGCGGTAACGGTCGCGCTGTCCTTGGAGGAATCAACGTCAAGAAGGAGGGAGATGGAAGAGCCGAAAATAGAACCGATGGCGCCGAGATCCGTTTCGTCCATCATATCGTTTGAGAGGGAAATTTCGAACTTACCCTTAAGGAAGCCGTCTTCGAACTTCTTTTTATCTACGTCTGTGACGTCGATCATAATCATAGTTTCGCCGTTAGCGGCTACTTCGTAAGAACCTTCGATCAGACCCTTCTTTTCGGTACCTTCACCGATGACGGAGAATGTATCGTAAGAATCGGAATAACTGAATTCAAATCCGAATTCATCCTTTTCATAAGCAGTGCCGTAGAAGATTTCAACGGTATCGCCGTAGTCTTCGAACTCAATGCTGCGACCGATGATCTCGGAGCTTCCGTTCACGTAGTCGGTCCATTTCAGAATGGTGTCATCGTCGAGATCTTCGTAATTATCTTCAAGATCATCGATAAGATCGTCGGCGTTATCTTTGAAATCTTCCCAAAGATCTTCGAGTTCTGCATCTACATCCAGCTCGGAGAGGAGTTCATCCATAGAAACGAGGAGTTTTTCAATATCCTTATCCTTAACAGCGGTGGGAATGAGGTCAAGGAGAATATCAGCAACGGTGACCATAGAAATTTCTACGGTGATCGCAGTGCATTCTTCTTTGAATCCGTTTGCTTTCAGAGTCTTTTCGGACTTTTTCGCTTCGCTGATGTTGTCAAGAATGATAGAAACGTATTTTTTGAGAATCTTGGAGATCTGTTTTGCCTCGGGAAGCTTCTCAAGAACTTCGGTCTTTTCGAGAATATCTTCGAGGGCGGATACGTCAATGCCGAGTTCATCGAAATCAACGGCGAGAGTCTTTTCAATATAATCGGGAATGGAGAGATATGCGGTTTCATTATCAACATCCGCAATAACGCTCAGCGAAGCAACATCTTTTTTGTCAAGTGTTACGTCAAAGTCAGTTTTGAAGGTGTTTGACTTTTTGCTGGCAGCGATGGAGACGAGAAGATTGTTGATGAAAGAAAGATCAAGATTTCCCTGGTCTTCGATCAGGTCGAGAATATCGTCACCGAGCTGGATGCCAAGAGTCGCTTTGACACCATGATCTTTGCTTGTGGCGGTATCACGGATGTCGGCGTACTTTTCTTCGAGCTGGTCGATAACGTTGGTCAGATTTTCTTCTTCAACGTACTGGAAGTATCCTGCGGGCTTGGAGAACGTTTTCTTGAAGAATGCACAAGAGCAAAGACCAAGCATCATCGTGCACACAAGAAAAACAGAAATTAAGGTGCGGAGCAGTCTTTTGAATGAGAAATGAGATGTGCGATTGTTCATAAGAGTAACCTCCTGATGTAAAATATTTGCCGATAGATAAAATTATGAATTTTTTGGCATGAAAATGCGTAAACATTTAACTGTTTATACACATTATCGCACAAAATTCCGGTAATGTCAAGTGGAAATCATCTTTTTCTAAGAAATGGACATTTATGCGATTTTGTTTTGTGAAATTTGACAAAATACGACACATATAATATAATGAAACCGCTTTGCATTTGCAAGGCGGTTTCAACGGTATGGCAGGTTAAAAATTTTTATATATTAAAATGCGTCTGGTAAAGATATTTTGTGTCAGGATCTGCCAAAAGATGGGACATATCAGAAAAGCATAAGCATTTCGGAACGGTTCTTCCGGTGGGATAATTTTTGAACTCGATCACCGTAACACCGGTATGCGTAATGTCAAATTGAGCCCAAACGATGTTTGGCGGAATTCGCATCAGATGTGAGAACCAGACAAGACCGACCCCTTGATGGCAGAAGACTGCGATGTGATCTTCGTTTCCTTCGCGGATGATGTATTCGTTTCCGTCTCTGTCGTAACCGAGCTTGGAGAGGAATTTGTCCGATTCGCACTGGAGTTTTTCGTAGCCTTCTTTGGCGGTGGGAATGATTTTCATCGCCTCAAGGTCATACCATTTGTCTCCGGCATCGCGTGCATCTCCACGAACGAAGGATCCGATGTCGTCGACACCGAATACCCAAAGTCTTTTGCCGTTGCTATTGGTATAAGAAAAATGGGAGAATGCTTCGTCTTCGCTTAGCCATGGCTCGATGTGAATATCGAGTCCAAGCGCGTTTGCAGTTGGTTTCCCGGTTATAATAGCTCGATTCAAGGGAGAAGCATAAATACGGGAGAGGTTTGACTGTGAAAGACGACGAACAAGTGCCCTCGCCTGCTTATGTCCCTCTTCCGTCAAATCATCCTCGGCGTTATATTTTGCCTGTCCGTGTCGGATTATGTAAAGTAACATACGGTCCTCCTGTACTGTGCTGTTATTTGATTTCGTCTTTCTTTTCGTCCATTTTGAGCTCGGAAATTTCTTTCGCGAACGTGTCGATATCTTTGAATTCTCTGTGAACGGAAGCAAAACGAACGTATGCTACAGCATCGAGCTGACGAAGACGTTCCATCGCCATATCTCCGATGCGGCGCGAAGAAATTTCGGATTTCATCGTACTTTGGATCGCTGCCTCGATATCGTCTGCTACGGCTTTTGCATCAACGGGACGTTTTTGACAAGCTTTCAGTAAACCGGAGAGCAGCTTGTTCTTATCGAACAGTTCGCGGCTTCCGTCTTTTTTCAGCACGATCGGGTTCTGCATATCGATGATCTCATACGTTGTAAAACGATTGTGACAAGACAAACATTCGCGTCGTCTGCGGATGCTGTTGTTTTCCTCTACGGATCTTGAGTCAATAACTTTAAAGTCGTCGAATGAACAAAAGGGACATTTCATAGCATACCTCCGCTGTATCAATGGTTCCTGTTTGCAGTTGTGGCTCTATTAGATTTCAAGATAGGCGCAGATCGGATAATGGTCCGAGAGATATACGCCGTTTTCGTTATCGGTGAGAAGAACGGATTTTTCGGCATCGCAGGGAAGATTTGTGAAGATGTAGTCGATCTTACATTTCGGTGCGTTTTGGGGATTAAATCCGTGGAAGGTCATTGTGAATTTTTCAGTGACATCGACAAGATTGTTGCCGCATCCGTTGAACGCCTTGACAGAGGAAACAACGTACGAGTTCGGTCCGGCATTGAAATCACCTGTGAGAATGACGGGGAGGGGGGAGACTTGATAATCGGCAGAAATTTTGGCAAGGATAAGAGAAATACCCTGGGCCTGCGCCAACTTGTATCCCTTTTTTATATCTTCTTTCAGGTTATTGTCAAGGTGGGTGTTGTAGAATCGGAGTAATTTCTTTGTTTCTTTATGATAGAGGGTGACATATGTACAGATTCTCGGGTTTGTGCTCTGATCCGTGGAAAAGAAAGAGCCGGGTTTGGTGGGGGTATCGGAGAGCCAGAACGTATTGAGGGAGACGAGATCGAACTTACTACGGCGGAAGGCGATAACGTTACTTTCTCCGCGGAGATCTTCGTTTCTTCCCATTCCGCAGATTTCATATTCGGGGAATGTTTCGATGAGCCAGTCTCTCATATGGGGAAGAACTTCTTGGAACCCGATAAGATCGACATTGTGCTTGGGAAAATTTTCTCGAATAAAGGCTCTGCGATTGGTGAATGAATTGATCCCGTCAGGAGCATGGTCGAATCTGAGATTAAATGTACATACGTTAATGACAGCCATAGCTGAAATCTCCTTGTGTTTTTATCAATATAAAAATGCATAAACCGTATAAATATTTATTGAAACTATTATATCATACCAAAAATGAAAAATCAATACATCCGAGCGGTAAACGGAGAGATTTTGTGGAATGAATATAGATTTTGAAAAGGGGAAGTGTCGGTTTTTGGCGTAGAAAAAATTCGGCGCGTATTGACAAAATAGCAGGGTGCGTGTTATAATATTATGAATAAAAGGATATGGTAAAAAGCGGTGAGTCTTTGATGAAACGAATGGTTTTATCGGACAGGAATGGTATGTTGGAGGATTTATGAACTGCGGATTTTGGACAGCGTCTTCGGTAGAAAAATTTGTGGCGAGTGAACTTTGCTTCGTTCATAATGGCGAGAAGACCTTTTTTGATACGTCGGCAGGCTATTTGTTTCCCGGTTTAGTGGATGTGCACGTGCATCTTCGTGAGCCGGGTTTTTCTTATAAAGAAACGATCGCAAGCGGTACGAGAGCGGCGGCGCGCGGAGGATATACCTCGGTTGGCGCGATGCCGAACTTGAATCCCGTGCCCGATTCCGTCGAGCATCTGGAAGAGCAGCGTAACATCATCGCGCGCGACGCGTTGGTGTCGGTGCATCCCTACGGTGCCATCACGGTAGGAGAAGCGGGAAAATTGATTTCCGATATGGAGGGTATGGCGGCAAACGTTCTTGCGTTTTCCGATGACGGACGAGGTGTTCAGTCGGAGGATATGATGCGCGAAGCGATGAGCCGTGCCAAGAAACTTGGGAAAATCATCGCGGCGCACTGCGAGGATAATTCTCTCCTTCGCGGAGGATGTATTCACGATGGCGAATTCGCAAGAGCAAACGGATTTGCCGGAATCTGTTCCGAAAGCGAGTACGGACCGATTGCCCGAGACATCCGCCTTGCCGCAGAGACGGGATGTGCGTACCACGTATGCCACATCTCAACGAAAGAAAGTGTGGCGCTGATCCGTCAGGCAAAGCGGGACGGGGTGGACATTACCTGCGAAACCGCACCGCACTATCTTTTGATGAATGATGGAATGCTTATGGATGACGGAAGATTCAAAATGAATCCGCCCATTCGTTCCGAAGCGGACAGAGAAGCGCTGATCGAGGGAATTCTCGATGGAACGATCGATATGATCGCGACGGATCACGCGCCCCATTCCGCTGAGGAAAAATCAAAAGGACTTCGTGGCAGTGTAATGGGTGTCGTTGGACTGGAAACGGCGTTTGCAGCGATGTATACGGGATTTGTGAAGACGGGTATTCTTTCGCTTGAGGCATTGATCCGCCTGATGAGTGAGAATCCTGCGAAACGATTTGGTCTGAAAACGGGATTCGAGGAAGGATGCTTTACCGTATTCCGCTGTGACGAAGAATACACGATTGATCCCCAGGAATTTCTGACGATGGGACGCAGTACACCGTTTGAAGGACACCGCGTGTTCGGACGTTGTGCGCTGACAGTGTGCAACGGACGTATCGTGTATGACGACGGAAGTTTGAAACGCAGAGTCGAAAAATGATAGGAAAAGGTGCTATATGAAACAGAGTATTTTTGAAATTGTTGAAAATCGCCCCCTGAATGCTTCGATGTATGAAATGAAGTTGGCAAGGGATACGAGTGATATTACATCCCCCGGTCAGTTTGTGAACATTAAGCTTGACGGCTTTTATCTTCGCCGTCCGATCTCCGTTTGCGACAGTGTGGAGGGAGTGTTGACCATTCTTTATAAAACCGTCGGAAAAGGAACGAACGTAATGGCGGGCATGAAGATCGGGGAAAAGCTTGACATTCTGACGGGACTTGGAAACGGATACGATACCAGCGTGTCGGGAGAAAAACCGCTCCTTATCGGCGGCGGTGCCGGTCTTCCGCCTATGTATATGCTGGCAAAGAAACTGATCGGTGAAGGAAAACGCGTGACGGTTATCGCGGGATTCAATACGAAATCCGAACTCTATTATATCGAACAGTTCGAGGAGATCGGTGCCGAGGTGATTGTGACGACAGTTGACGGCAGTGCCGGAACGAAGGGATTCGTTACAAACGCAATGCCGGCGGTCGAAGGATATTCGTACGTATATACTTGCGGTCCCGAACCGATGCTTAAGGCGGTGTATAATGCATCGAACACAAGCGGTCAGTACAGTTTTGAAGAACGAATGGGATGTGGTTTTGGCGCGTGCATGGGTTGTTCCTGTGAGACAAAATACGGCGCAAAACGAATTTGCCGTGACGGCCCCGTTCTCGTAAAGGAGGAAATTATATGGTAAACACAAAAGTGGAGCTTTGCGGAGTCACCCTTGACAATCCTGTTATGGCGGCAAGCGGCACGTTTGGATACGGTGTCGAGTTTGCTGAACTTTACGATATCAATGTTCTCGGATCGTTTTCCTTTAAAGGAACGACGAAAGAACCCCGTTTTGGAAATCCGACCCCGAGAATCGCCGAATGCTCCTCCGGAATGATCAATGCGGTGGGGCTTCAGAATCCCGGCATTGAAAACGTGATCGCAAAGGAACTGCCGAATCTTAAAAAGGTTTTCCATAAGCCTGTTATGGCGAATATTGGCGGTTTTTCCATCGAGGAATACGTATATTGCTGTGAGAAAATCGATAAAGAAGAGCAGGTTGGCTTTATCGAAGTGAATGTCAGCTGTCCGAATGTACATGGCGGCGGAATGAGCTTCGGTACGTCCCCGAAGGATGCCGCGGCGGTTACGGCAGCAGTAAAAAAGGTGACGACCAAACCCGTCTTCATCAAGCTTTCTCCGAACGTGACGGATATCGTGTCGATTGCCAAAGCGTGTGAGGAAGCGGGAGCGGACGGAATCAGCCTTATTAACACCATGCTCGGTATGAGAATCGATCTTCGCTCGAAGAAACCGATCATTGCGAATAAAATGGGCGGGTTCTCCGGTGACGCGATCTTCCCGGTCGCGCTGCGTATGGTATATCAGGTGTACGATGCCGTAAAGATCCCGATCATTGGAATCGGCGGAATCTCATCGGCGGAGGATGTGATCGAAATGATGCTTGCGGGAGCAACGGCAGTGCAGATCGGGGCGGCAAACCTCGTCGAGCCGTTTGCGTGCAAAAACATCATCGAAGATCTTCCGAGAGTTATGAACGAATACAAAATTGAAAATTTAACGGATATAATTGGAGGTGCTCATCGTGGCTAAAGACGTAATTATTGCTTGTGATTTTGCAAGCAAAGAACAGACACTCGCGTTCCTTGACAAATTCACCGAACGGAAACCCTATGTGAAGATCGGTATGGAACTTTTCTA
>JAZRNC010000039.1:0-2617 GCA_045647965.1 Eubacteriales bacterium
CGAAGCGGCGCGAAAAGCTCGTGGAGAAGATGCGCAAGATCGATGAGAAATGACAAAAAGAGCGGTGGTATTAACCATCGCTCTTTCTAAATATTGCCCCAAAAATCTGTACCGTTTTTATTATCAGGTGTTCGATTTTTGAAAGGTTTGGCGGGGCAGAATCGACCAAATCCGAACTTTTTTCTTCCTCGGTAAGATCGTCCATCATCTCATCATAGGTGACCTGCTCCTCATCTTTGACGTTGTAATAAGTGACTAATTTGTCGTCAAAGACATAAACCGCATTGATAAACGTATCAATTATTCGCTTTTGATATTTTTCGTCGAGCGGATCACAACCGCGGAATGATGACAGCCATTTCACGTAGTCTTCTTTCTTCAGCGCGTGTTTCATGGCAATCCGCATTGTTGCGAGGTCTGCTTCTGCGTCCTGCTTCTGCGCGGATAGGATTTCGATCTTTTCGGCGATCTTATCCTGCACGGGCTTATTGCCCGTAAACGCAAGCAGATTATCGACGGCATCGGAGATCTCACGGTCAAGACGGTTGATGGTCTTCTCGAGGTTCGCCGCGCCGGATGCGTTGAAATCAGCTTCATACTTTTTGACGAGAGCATCTGCGACAAAGTCAATGCGCTCCGGCGTTAGGATGTAATTGACGGTACGCTCGACGATGTAATACTCCAGCGGCTGTTTGCGCTCGTTCTTCTTTTTGCAGGTGTGATGCTTCTTTTTCACGGCGCAAGCGTAATAGTGATGCACGGCACCTGTCTTGCTCTTGCCGCTCTCACCGACCAACGGTGCGCCGCAGTGTCCGCAGTACGCCTTGCCCTGCAGCAGATAATCGACCTTTGCCTTCCCTGCTCCGGGTGCGCGTTTGTTGGCGTTGATCTTGCGCTGGACGGCTTCAAAAAGGTCTGTATCAACGATCTGCGGATAGATGTCGGGATAGTCCACGCCATCCGCGCTGTACTCGCCGATGTACTTGCGATTTTTGAGGATAACCGTAAACGACGTTTCCTTAAATCTGTCGGACATGCGCGGCTTCAGACCTTTTGCGTTGAGATCGGCGGCAATCTGCTTGCACGATGCTCCGGAATTGTACTGCTCGAAGATATAGCGGACCGCTTCCGCTTCCCTATCATTTGATATGACCTTTTTGTTATCGATCTGATACCCGAACGGCGTGATACCGCCGATATAATTGCCGTGTTCGAGCGACACGCGGATGCCGCGCTTGACGTTCTGCGAGAGATTCGCCGAATAGTATTCTGCCGCACCTTCGAGGATCGATTCGAGCATGATTCCCGTCGGATCGTCAGAAACAGGCTCGTTGACGGATACCAGCTTGACACCGTTCTTTTTCAATTTGTGCTTATAGTTTGCGCTGTCGTAACGGTTTCGCGCGAATCGGTCGAGCTTCCACACAAGGACGGTATCAAACTGCCCTGATGCGCTGTCGGAGATCATCTTTTGAAAATCCGTGCGCTTCTCCGCATCGGTGCCGCTCTTGGCGCGGTCGATGTAGGACTTGACGACGCGGTACCCGTTCCGCTCTGCGTAGGACAGACAATCTTCAAGCTGACCTTCGATTGACCGTTCCGTTTGATTGTAAGAGGAGAACCGCGCATATATTACTGCATTCATTTTTTCACCAAAAAAATATTTTATTTACCTATTGACATTTGCTCGGGTTGGTGATATTATTATATCACGCAAAACAGCAAAAATCAACTGTTTTGCGAATAAAAAAGAAAAAGAGGCGAAAACCAATGTGCCGCGGACATGTTCCCCTCCGCACCTCCGACCCAACAAGACCTCCCGACTGTTTGAAACTTTTTATGCGAACCATTTTAACCAATGCGGCACGACGATTGCGAATGTGACATAATCGGTACAGTTCCACGGAAAGGAGGACGTACCGATGCGGGAGATGTTACACAATATCATCGACACGATTGATGATCGCAGACTGCGAAAAATCTATAAATTTGTCATGGCTGTTCTGCGCGGCTGATGACAAACAAAAAGAGAGGGTTTACCTCTCTTTTTTTACAAAAACAATAGAAACAAAAGGAGAAACGGTATGAAATTATTTGATTTATTCAAAATATTCAAAAAGAGGGATAAACAATCTAACATACAGAAACGAAACGAAGATGTAAAAATAAATCCTGATGCGAGACCATTGCTGCGCAGAAATTTTGTGGAAACGAAGCCAATCGGAATCGATCTTCAAAATGAGGAAAGCATACGAAGAAAATTCATTGCGTTCGATGTTGAAACCACAGGATTCAATCAAGCATTGGATCGCATTGTCGAAATCGGGGCTGTAATTTTTGAAGACGGCGAAATGAAGCAATCCTTTTCTTCTCTGGTGAATCCGGGAGTACCGATTCCGAAAGCGGCAACGGAAGTCAATCACATCACAAACGAAATGCTCGCGGACGCTCCGACGGAACAGGAAGTATATCCGAAACTGATTGAATTTTTAGGTGATGCACTAACAGCAAATACATTTATGTGTGCGCATAATGCAAGTTTTGATTTCGGATTTTTGGGACACACGCTGTACCGTCTCGGGTATGATGCAAAAATTTCTTATCTTGATACGCTGAA
>JAZRNC010000040.1:0-12386 GCA_045647965.1 Eubacteriales bacterium
AACAGCGTACAAATGCCGCCTCCTCCGTTGTCGATGTCGATCTGATCGTAGCCGGGGTCGAGCTTTGAAATGCTGTGAAGACCGAATTTCGAGAGGAATTCCCGTTCGTTGAGGTGGGCGATCAGCTTTTCGCGGATGTGATCGTCGATGACGGGGCTGTTTATGAATTTGTACATTTGTACGGTGTATCTCTTGTCACGTTTGCCTTCCCAGATGAAGTCATACCAGCCTGCCTCTTCGTCCCAGAGATCCGCGAGGGCGATTTTTACCTGTTCCGCTCTCTCAAGAAGGGTGGGGTTCGGGTGACCGGCGAGTTTTGTGATTTCGTATGCTCGTGTGTAATTGAGATAACGCCTTGCGTTGAGGTCGGGCATAATTCCTTTGTATACGTATTTACGGCGGAGCTCCAGATGGGATTTTCCGTAATCACCGTAATCTGCCAACGTAGCGGGGGCGGACGTGTCATCAAGCACAAACGCGTGATATTCTGCCCACTCGGCGATGGTTTTACCGTCCACGACTTCGCTGAGGAAAGATACCTCTCCTGTGTGGAGCACGTGGAAGTAAATCATATTGATGAGTTTTTCCTGATTGATATGGTACCACGGACCCTCGGCAGAACCGTCGAGAGGGGTGATCGCATAAGACGACGTGAGGTCAACCTTGATAAATCCGCGGATCATTTTTTTGTTGGTTTCGGGATCCACAAGGGGATGCAGCATCAGTCCTCCGCCGTAGTCCCAGAGATATACGCACATACATCCGCCCGTCACACTTCCGTTGCTGTAGAACGGCTGAATGGCAAAGTTCGGGTTGTTCCAACGGTTAAGCGTGTAGGAAACGACGGAACGGTAGAATAACTCGTTCATATCGGTGGAGTCCGAGGAGAACTTGGGGAGAGAATCGAGGACGCGTGACGTTTCCGAGTCAAGCCAGTTAAACGCACGTTCCGTTTCGGAGTCATAGGAATCAAGGAACGCTTTCGCTTCGGTATCGATCTCTTCGCTCTGCGGACCGAGGTGGAGAGAGATTGCAAAACGCAAAGTTTCTCCGGGAGCGACAGTGCGGGTGGTTTCCCATATTTCCGCTTGAGGGAACCAGTGCATATCGTTCATGGAGCAGGTAAGTACGCACAGTGCATCGTTTTCCGAAACGATGTCACCGTCCACGTCGTCAGCAGAACCGAGAAGACGGACTATGGAGCCGGACTTTTCGTGATATTCTTCGGCTTTGGCAAAATGACGCTTGGCGTCGCCGGGGATACTGAAGATCCAGCGATTTTCGTATCTTGCGCTTCCATAAGACATCATTGTGATCGGCGCGTCGATGGTTTCGTCGGAGAGGTTGGTTGCCTCTATGTGAAGGATACAGCCGTTTCTTTCCGGAGGAATGATACAAAGGGTCCTTGCTTCCCAATTACCGCTTTTTCCGTGGCGCAGGATGGCGTTCGGAAGCCATACCCAATCACGACCTGGTATTTTTTCACCGTCGATGCGCACGTCCACGGACCAGTTCGTTGCGGTCCACGGGCAGTTTTGCAGTCCGTTTACTTTACAGGCGGCATATTCTGGGGTCAGAACGGTTACGCGATCGCCCGCGATGCCAAGACGGTTTTCCGCGAGGATGCTGTGTTCTCCATGAAAAACGAATGGATTATTGAGGAATGCAGGATGCTGCATATAACTATGCTTCTTCATGATTTGCTCCTTTGTGAAAGGGGATTTTTATAAGTATAACATACTGCTTTCGCTTTTTTCTGTGCGAAATGAAATAATATCAAGAATTTACAATTTATTCATAAACAAAGAGGGCAAAAAAGAAAACAAAAAAACTGTATTTCGAAAAATACAGTTTTTTTGTTTACAAGGGTGAGCGATGGGAGTCGAACCCACGACCTCCAGGGCCACAACCTGGCGCTCTAACCAACTGAGCTACGCCCACCATGAATCGCTGCGCCATCATAAAAATGATGTGTGACGGCAGCGTATATAAACGTCACCTTCTATAAGAGAGGGGACGGGACCCGAAAGTCTCCAACTTGGAAACTCCGGCTCGGCGAATGCCGATGGCGTACCTTGGGGGACTCGAACCCTCGACCTACTGCTTAGAAGGCAGTTGCTCTATCCAGCTGAGCTAAAGGTACATAAAAAATCTCCGAGTGAACGGAGAAGCGGGTGATGGGAATCGAACCCACACGACCAGCTTGGAAGGCTGGGATTCTGCCATTGAACTACACCCGCGTATCGTACGCTCAACGCTTTAATATAATACCACATCTGTCTTCTTTTGTCAAGGGCTTTTGCGATTTTTTTTTGAAAAAAATTTGTGTTTTTGCTTAATGCCGAAAAAATAACCGTTTTTGCGGAATTGTATCGGATGGTTAAATAATTATTTACAAAAAGTTTATTGTAAATAATCGGAAATTGAGATACCATATACTTTATAAGTAAATTAACGTTAATGGGGAGTACATCGTATGTTTGGCTACGTCAGACCGTATGTTTCCGAGATGAAGATACGGGAATATGAAAAATATCGCGCCGCGTACTGTGGACTCTGCCGTGCGATGGGGCGGGTAACGGGGCAGATCTCGCGCCTCACGCTGTCGTATGACCTTGTGTTTCTGGCGGCGGTCAGAATGGTGCTTGAGGGTGTTGATCCTGAATTTGAGGAATTCCGTTGTCCCGCACACGCCGCAAAAAAACGTCTCGTGATGAAAAACAATGCACTGCTTGAATATACGGCAGCGTTTTCAGCGGTTCTTGCCGAAGCGAAAAACGCGGACGACCGCGATGACGAATCGGGACTGAAAAAATGCCTGGCGGGCGTATATTCTCCGATGCTTCGGCATATGGCATACCGCGGAGGACGGCATCTTCCGGATAACGCGGCGGACGGGATGGCACAGGCTCTTGAAAAACTCGCGTGTCTGGAACGCGAGAAGTGCCCTTCGGCGGATCAAACGGCGGCGGCATTTGGAGAAACCCTCGCGTATGCGTTTTCTCTCGGACTTGACGGAGAAAAACGGGAACTTGCCGATGCGATCGGCAGAAGTGTGGGACGGTTTATCTACATCTGCGATGCGGTAGACGATATGTCAGCTGACATTAAACACAAACGATATAATCCGCTTGTGATTGGCTGGGGGGATCTGGCGTTCACGGACGGAAAGGTATCCGAACTCGTTCGCGAAAGCGTGATGACCTCGACGCTGATAGACCTTGAGACTCTCGGAAAGGCGGCAGATGCTCTTGACGAGTCCCATGTAATGACCCCTATTATAAAAAATATTGTATATCTTGGGCTCCCCGCGTCGATGAAGCGGGTACTTTACGGAGTATCCGATGAGGAAGACGGCAGGAGACGAAAGGATTGGATTTTACATTCATGAGAGACCCATATCAGGTACTGGGAATTTCCCGTACCGCTACAAACGACGAGATCAAAAAAGCATACCGTGATCTTGCAAGAAAATATCATCCCGACGCATATCGCGGTACGAGTCACGCCGCGGAATATGAGGAGCGGATGAAAGAAATTAACGAAGCGTACGATATGATTCAAAAAGAACGTGCGGGCGGAGGCTCTTCGCATTCGTCGTACAGTACGTATACGTCCTCGGGAACGACCTCGTTCTACGAAGTGCGTCGTTTGATCTCGGAAGGGCATTATTCCGAAGCGGAACTTATCATTGACTCGACGCCGTCCGGCGATCGTGGGGCAGAGTGGAACTACCTGAAAGGCTGCCTGCTTACACAGAGAGGATTTTATTACGACGCGATGCGGTATATTGAGATCGCGTGTTATCTCGATCCGACAAATATGGAATACCGCGAAGCGAAAAACCGTATGCGCGCCCGCTCAGCCGGGTACGGTGGACAGTACCGCACGGCGAATCGTGTGGACGATTGCGATTGCTGCGGACTATGCTCCACACTGATCTGCTGTGACGGATGCTGCGAATGCTGCGGCGGCGATTTGATCGGTTGCTGCTGACCACGGAGGGACTTTATGAATCATTCTATGAATACGACCAAAAAAATTACGCTTTGCGGGTCGCTTGCGGCTCTGGCGATGGTTATGCTGTATGTCGGCGGACTGACGGTACTTGATCTGTCGGTGCTCGTCGCGTGTGCCGTGATCACGATGGTGGTTGTGGTGGAGACGGGGGAGAAATTCGCGTGGATCTTTGCCGCGGCGACATCGGTGCTTGCCATTTTGATTCTTCCATCCAAAATTTACGCCTGCGAGTACATCGTGATCGGCGCGCTCTATCCGATTATGAAAATGTATTTCGAGAGACAGCGTCCTTTTATCGCTTGGCCTCTCAAGATCTCCTTCCTTGATACGTGTTTGATGATTTTGCTCCTTATCGCAAAGAAGTTGATGATCGTGGACAGCGGTCTGCCGGAGTTCGGGTATATTACGATGCTCGCCGCCAGTGCCATCTTCGTGGTATATGATCTTGCGCTCACGTCGGTTGTAAGGTTTTATATGGTCAGATTGCGCAGAGGACTTAAAAAATAAAAAGTTTTTTATGACAGAATAAACAAAAATGGCTTCATTTCGTTGACAATGGGGCCTTTTTTGTTGTATAATATAATGATGAATAATCTGCATTTGCAGAACAAATACAAGATAAAATAGAGATTGGCGGAAAAAACAATGCTGAAAAGTATGACGGCGTTCGGCAGAGCGCGGCGGATGTCTGAGGACGGTTCGCTTGACATAACGGCAGAGATCAAAAGTGTAAACTCCAGATACCTTGACTCGTCGATAAAAATATCCCGTATGTTCGGCTTTCTGGAGGAAAAAGTAAAGGCGTATCTTTCCGAATGCGGAATCACACGCGGTAAGGTGGACATTTATATCGGTGTTGACGTTCTGGAACAGCACGGTATGGAGGTTATGCTTGACGTTGAGGCGGCAAGATCGTATATCACGGCTCTCGAAAAGCTCCGCGATACGTTTGATCTGAAGGACGATATCTCGACGATGCGCGTAGCTCAGAATCACGATCTTTTCATCCAAAAGAAACCGGATGATGACATCGAGAGAGACTGGGAAAAGATCCGTCCCGTTCTTGCCGAAGCCATTGAAGGATACAACAAAATGCGTGAAAAAGAAGGTGCCAACCTTTGCCGAGATATTCTTTCGAAGGCGGAGGGCATGAAGGCATCGGCGGATAAGATCCGTGAGATCTCTGCGGCGGACATTTCCGGATATCCGGCAAAGCTCGAACAGAGAATTCGTCAGCTTCTCAAGGATTTTGACGTAGAAACCACGGAGCAGCGTATTCTGACGGAGGCGGCGATCTTTGCGGATAAAGCGGCGATCGACGAGGAACTCGTTCGTTTGGCTTCACACTTCGGGGCATTCGATGAGATCGTACATTCGAATGAGGCGGCAGGAAGAAAACTCGACTTCCTCGTTCAGGAGATCAATCGTGAGATCAACACGATCGGTTCCAAGGCTGTGAACGCGGATATCGCGCACCTTGTTGTGGATATGAAAACGGAACTCGAGAAGATCCGTGAACAAATACAAAATCTCGAATAAGAATCGGATCGGAGAAAGTTTCTAATGAAGTTTGTAAACGTTGGATTTAACAATATGGTAAACGCCGAACGCGTTGTAGCGGTGATCTCCTCGGAGTCCGCACCGGCAAAGCGTCTGATTCAGGATGCGCGTGACGGTGGCCGTGCCGTGGATTGCACCTGTGGCAGAAAAACGAGATGCATCGTGATTATGGATTCGGATCACATCGTTTTGTCGGCGATACAGAACGAGACGATCTCGGCTCGTCTGAACGGCGCATCGGCAGAAGACTCGGCGGAAGGAGAAACTGAGGAATGAACGACGGCATCGTATTTGTGATTTCCGGTCCGTCCGGCAGCGGTAAAGGAACGGTAGTGGAAATGCTCCGCGCCATTTACGATGGGGCAGAGGTATCGGTATCCGCCACTTCACGATTACCGCGTGAGGGTGAGCGCGAGGGAGTTAACTATTATTATAAGACCCGTGAGGAATTTGAATCGCTTATAAAAAAGGGTGAGGTGCTCGAATATACCGAATACAACGGCAATTATTACGGGACACTGAAATCCGAAGCGGATCGTATTACTCATTCGGGACGGGATATGATCCTTGAGATTGAAGTGGACGGCGGCGGTCAGGTGAAAAAACTGATGGGCGATAGATGCGTTACGATCATGCTCGTTGCTCCGGATGCCGCGGAACTTGAAAAACGACTCAGAGGGCGCGGAACGGAAACCGACGACGTGATCCGTGGCCGCCTTGCCAGAGCAAGAGGAGAGCTTGAGGAGGCACCGAATTACGATTATATCGTAGTGAATGAAAACGGCGGTGTGAAAGAATGTGCCGAGAAAATCGTGGCAATCATAAAAGCGGAACATCTGACGACAGTCCGCAACAAAGACTTTATCAATAATTATTTCAGATAACATACAGAATTGTTAAGAAAGGGAAACCATCATGATCTATCCTTCTATCGGAGAACTTACCAATAACGGCGAAATCAACCGCTACACACTCGTTGTAGCAACCGCAAAATGTGCTCGTATTATCACAAACGAATACAATGAACAAAAGGAACTTGCTGAAAAAATTGCTATCAGCAAGGATGCGGATAAAATCAAGAATATCAATACGATGATCAAGCGTGAATACCGCGATGAAAAGGCGGTAAAAACTGCGATTGCCGGTCTTTACAGTGGGGATTTCAAGATTGAAGAACCCGACGGAACCGTACGTATTCTCGGTAAAAAGCAGGATGAGGAAGATGCCGAAGAAGAAACGGCAGAAGTCGCAGCAGAGGAAGTCAGCGAATAATTTAACCAAATTGGTTAACCAAACAGGTTAACCATACAGAAACCGTGACGGCAAGGAGGGGGATGCTTTGGCAGAGGTAGCTCTTGTATACGTGATCGACATTCCGTATCACGCGGACAAAAAATACAGTTATTATATCCCCCGTGATCTCCGACACGAGGTGGTTCCCGGGGTTCTTGTGGAGATCCCGTTTGGAAAAGGGAACCGCAAAATGACGGGTATCGTTGTCGAGTGCCCGAATGTAGAAGCGGACGAAAAAATGAAGCCGATCACGCTCGTGTTCGGTGAGGGACCGATTTTGTCCCTTGAAATGATCGGACTTTGTGAATTTATGAAGTCGTTTACGCTTTGTACGTTTGGTGATGCAGTCCGCGCTGTTGTGCCGACTGCCGCTATGTCCCGTGTTCTCTCATATTATCGGATCATTCCCGAAGGAGAGCGGGTGGCTGGGGTTTCTCATGCGGCGGCGATCGAATCACTCGGCGAGAGAGGACGTCTTGTGTATGCGCTCGCTTCCCAAAAAACGAAATTTTCCACACAAATGATCCAGGCGGAATTTGATTTTGACTGCGTGAGCGTGCTTTCATCCATGGTCAAAAAAGGACTTTGCGAGAAGATCGTAGAGGTGAAGAATTCTGCCGCTGTAAAAACAAAGAGTTTTCTCTCCCTGTCCGATACCGTTCTTAAAAATATCGAGGACGAGCCCACGTATTTTGACGAAATGATCAGCCACGTCCGTGGGGAAAATCGAAAAAAGATTCTCGGTGCCCTGCACAGCTTCGGTACGAGCGAGTCGCTTTCGCTGTTCGAGGAGATCGGTATTTCGCCGGCGGCCGGACGGGTGGCAACCGAAGCGCTTCTTGAGCTGGGTCTGATTGTAAGAGCCGTCGAGGAAGAGTTCAGAAATCCGTTCAGTGTCGAGAATCTGATCGCTGAGGGCGAAATACAGACTGAAAAACCGCTGTTGTCCGACGAACAGCAGGATGCCGCGGATACGATCATTGGATTGTATGAGTCGGGAAAACCGTGCGCGGCACTTCTTCACGGAGTGACGGGTTCGGGAAAAACGAACGTAATCCTTGCGGCGATCGACCGTGTTCTTGCAGATGGCAGGGGCGTGATTATGCTCGTGCCGGAGATTGCCCTTACTCCGCAGACGGTGGGGATATTCGTTCGAAGATATGGGGATAAAATCGCCGTTCTTCATTCGGCGCTGTCGGCAGGGGAACGCTTTGATGCGTGGAGACGGATCCGCGACGGACACGCAAGTGTCGTGATCGGTACGCGCTCCGCCATATTTGCTCCGCTGTCCGATATCGGTCTCATCGTGATTGACGAAGAACACGAATACACCTACAAATCGGATACGAACCCAAAATATCTTGCACACGATATTGCGCGAAAACGGTGTGGGGATCATAATGCGATGATGCTTCTTGCGTCAGCTACCCCATCCGTGTCCACGTACTATAAAGCCAAAACGGGAGCGTATACTCTTGTGGAGCTGAAGAATCGCTACGGAGGGGCGACTCTCCCGACGATTCATATTTACGATATGCGAGGGGAGACGGCAGCGGGAAATCTGTCGCCGATCGGTTCGTTCCTTCACGAACGACTCCTCGAAGATAAAAAGCTTGGCAACCAATCCATTCTGTTTCTAAATCGCAGAGGGTATAATAATTACGTGTCGTGCCGAAGCTGCGGAAAAAGCATCAAATGTCCGCACTGCACGGTGACGCTGACGTATCATTCCACAAAAAAGCATGGGGTGCCGGATGGAGCGGAGGAATACGAAACGTTCCGCCGCGAAAACGGATATCTCACGTGCCATATGTGTGGTTATCGATCGAAGGTTCCGGAAAAATGTCCGGAATGCAGCAAGGATCACTTCTTGTTTATGGGATGTGGCACACAGAAAGCGGAAGATGATATTGCCTCTCTGATTCCGGGGTTGAATGTGCTTCGTATGGATCTCGATACGACACAGGCGAAGCATTCTCACGAAGAAATTTTGAGTAAGTTTAGACGCGGGGAAGCGGACGTTCTTCTCGGAACGCAAATGGTGACGAAGGGACACGATTTCCCAAAAGTTGCAACGGTGGGCGTTCTGAATGCGGATGGTGCCCTGTCCCTTGACGATTATCGCGCAGGGGAGAGAATGTTCGCGATGCTGACGCAGGTCATCGGCAGAGCAGGTCGCGCAGACGTGCCGGGATGCGCTGTGATACAGACGTATAATCCCGATAATGCGGTGATCCGTATGGCGGCAGAACAGAATTACGGGACGTTTTACGAGGGTGAGATTAGGATGCGCAAAGCACTCTGTTTCCCGCCGTTCTGCGATATTGCCGTGATTACCGTGTCGGGCAGTGATGAATCCTACCTGGGACTTGTCACCACGCGAATGTATGAGCGGATCATCAAGCATACGAGAGAGGACTTTTCCGACGTACCGCTCGTTTTGTACGGGCCGTTTGAAGCACCCGTGTACCGTGTCCGAAACGTATGCCGAATGCGCTTCGTTCTCAAATGCAGACTGAACACAAGAACGAGGGGACTGCTCTCCGAACTAATGGGAGAGTTTGGAAAATATACGCCCGGTGAAAATAAGCAGGGTGCCGTTTCATCGAAAACCAATCGTCGCGTTTCCATATCCGTGGATCTGAATCCGAGTACGGTATAATCAGTACATAAAAGGAGCTCATGCTGAAGTAACTCTTGACGTACGGTATCAAAAGTTATGAGAAAATAAAATACTTTATAGTATCACAGTGAGGGAAATATGGCTATTTTAAATATTGTAAAAGAAGGGGACGAGACTCTTCGTAAAGTCTGCCGTCCCGTTGTGGAGATCACACCGAGAATTCTCCGACTCCTTGACGATATGAGGGATACTCTTCTGGAAGCACAGGGCATCGGTCTTGCGGCTCCGCAGGTGGGGATTCTCCGTCGGATCGCTCTCGTAGATACGGGGGATGAGATCGTAGAGCTTATCAATCCCGAGATTATCAAGCGAGAAGGGGAACAGCAGGAGATGGAGGGATGCCTCTCCGTTCCCGATGTATGGGGAATTACCAAGCGACCGATGAAGGTTACGGTTCGCGCAACGAATCGCTTCGGCGAAGAGTTTACTGTAAGCGGCGAGGATCTGATCGCCAGATGCTTCTGCCACGAAATCGATCATCTTGACGGACATTTGTTCACGGATGAGGCGATCCGTATTCTGACTCCCGAAGAAGTGAAGGAACTTTGCGGCTCGGATGACGAGGAATAATTTTCACCGTATTTTACACATAACGTAAGGATATACTATACCAATGAAAATACTATTTATGGGAACACCCGATATTGCCCGCACGTGTCTGGAAGCGCTGTGGAAGAAAGAGGGTGTCGAAATCGTCGGGGTAGTGACTCAGACGGATAAACAAAAAGGACGGGGGATGAAATTTGTGTATCCTCCCGTGAAAGAGTTTGCCTTGGAGTGCGGGATTCCCGTATATCAGCCGCAGACTTTGCGGGATGGGGCATTTCTTTCCGTTCTCGAAGAATTGAAGCCCGAACTGATCGTGGTAGCAGCATATGGAAAGATCTTACCGCCGTACGTGCTGGAGTATCCCGTACACGGCTGTGTCAATGCGCACGCATCGCTGCTTCCGAAATACCGCGGCGCCTCTCCGATTCAGCGTGCAATTATGGATGGCGATGAAAAAACGGGCATCACAGCTATGTATATGGCGGACGGCATTGACACAGGGGATATGATACTCAAACTCGAGTGCCCGATTCACCCGACGGATGACTTCGGTACTCTCCACGACAGACTTGCTATCCTTGCGGGAGAAGCAATGTGCGAAGTTGTGGACAGAATCGAAAACGGCACCATCACGAGAGAGCCGCAGCCCGAGGAGGGAATGACCTACGCACCGAAAATCGAAAAGGAAGATACCGTGGTGGATTTTTCTGCCTCCCCTCGGGATGTGCATAACAAAATTCGCGGTCTTTCTCCAATTCCGTACGCGATGACACACACGCCCGACGGAAAACTTTTGAAGCTGACGTCGGCGGAGATTGTGGATGGGACGACGGAAGCGGCATTTGGTACGGTAGTGGCCCTTGACTGTGACGGCACGGGACACATCGTGATCTCCTGCGGCGGTGGACTTATCTCGGTAACGGGAGTCGTACCCGAGGGAAAGAAAAAGATGTCCTCTGCGGACTTTATTCGCGGAAGAAAGATCAATGTGGGAGACGTTCTCGGGTAACGCAGACCGAAACTGTGGGAAAACGCTGTTCTCCCATGCATTTTACAAAATTTAAGGAAGGAATTCGTTCATGCCTTATTTTTACGGGATCGATATGTCCTATATTATTTACGTACTGCCGGCACTTTTGTTTGCTCTTTGGGCGCAGTTCAACGTAAAATCGACGTTTGAAAAATACAGCAAGGTTCCCTCCGATTTCTCATCAAGAGGAAGACTCACGGGGGCGGATGCCGCACGGATGATTCTCGATAAGAACGGGTTATATCACGTGAGGGTGGAATACGTACGGGGAGAATTGTCGGATCACTTTGACCCGAAGGATAACGTAATCCGTCTTTCCGACAGCGTGTACGGTGCACAAACGGCGGCTGCCGTCGGGGTTGCCGCACACGAAGCGGGTCATGCGGTTCAGCACGCGGTGGGATATCTTCCGATCAGAATCCGTATGGCGATCATACCGATCACCAACATTGGTTCTACACTTGCTTTTCCCCTCGTCATTCTCGGAATGATTCTTGCTTTTCCGACGATGGCGTATCTTGGCGTATTGCTGTTCGGTGCTGCCGTAGTGTTTCAGCTTGTGACGCTGCCGGTAGAATTTAACGCAAGCCGCCGTGCTATTGAGGCGCTTCGTTCATCGGGAACGATGTCGGACGAAGGAATTTCCGCCTCTCGTAAAGTATTGACCGCTGCCGCACTGACATATGTGGCGGCTCTTGCTACAGCAATCGGAAACTTTTTAAGACTACTTTCGATTGCCAACGATTCAAGAAGAAGATGACGGATAAAAAGATAAATAATCAGCCAAAAAAGAAAACGAGTGCGCGTTCGTTGGCGATGGATTCGCTGATCGCACTTGAAAAAAGCGGACGGTACTCCAATTTGGAGATCAATGCCGCGCTTGGAAAGATGGAGACGTTTTCCGGGGAAACGTTCAGTCGGGCGGATCGTGGACTTTACACCAGACTTGTCTATGGTGTGACGGAAAAACGGATTCTGCTCGATCATATCCTCGCCCAGTACTCCAGCCAGCCGATCGAACGGCTGGAAATCGACGTGCTGATGGCGCTCCGCGTGGGACTTTACCAGCTTATGTTTCTCGATCGTGTGCCGGAACACGCCGCCGTCTCCGAATCGGCAGCCCTTGTTCCGCGCTCGAAAACGGGATACGTTAACGCCGTTCTCCGTACGTTTTTGCGTGAAGGAAAACGGTATACATTGTCCGATCGGCTGAGTGAGCCGATGCGGTATCTCTCCGTACGGTATTCGATC
>JAZRNC010000041.1:0-8492 GCA_045647965.1 Eubacteriales bacterium
TGTTTTTCTTTTTTTGGAGGAAAACGGAACCTTTGCACGATTCCGACGATCTGTCCCGAGAGGATGACCGTGAGGAGGGAATACATAATTTTTGAAATGGGAATGTAGGTGAGGGAGAGCGCAAGAACGATCAGATCCGAAATAAGATAAATACTCTCGATCTTCGACCCGCTGAGCTTCGATATGCTCATAGCGAGGGCATCGTCTCCGCCCGGTGCTCCTCCGCTTCGGACGCATAAGCCAACACCGACTCCAACGAAAACGGCGCCGATAATGGCGGCGGCAAGTGGGCGAGAGGCGAGAGCGAGAAAAAGCGGCTCTCCTCTTTCAAATATAGCGTAAAAAAGGGAAAAACCACCACCCGCGACGGCAGAATAGAACAAAAATTCTTTACCGAGGATACGCCAGCCGAAAAGATAACAAAGAGCATTCATAATGAATCCCGAGACCGCCGGGGAAAGCGAAAAATGATGGTGGAATAGTAGCGTTAATCCGAGGATTCCCCCCTCGGTTACCCCCGAGAGGGAATGTATATGATAGAGTCCGAACGCGAGGATCGCGCTTCCTGAAAGGGATAAGAGACAGGAGGATATTTTCAGTTTTTGAAACATATTTTTTCCTTATATGTGTGGTGTCGAGTGAATCTCTCTTATAATTTACACCAAAGATACCCATTTGTCAAGGGTAAGTCGTAAAACAAAGAAAAAGCCACAGTAAAACTGCGGCTTTTTTGTACCCCGGAAATTCTCTTTTTGCGTATATTTGCCGGGGAACTTAGAAATCTTCTCTTCTGTTCTGATTCTGATTGTTCTGCTGATTCTTGTTCTGGCTCTGGTTGTTCTGCTGGTTCTTGTTCTGGCTGTTCTGGTTATTTTTGTTCTGGTTCTGGTTGTTCTGCTGGTTCTGATTCTGGTTGTTCTGCTGGTTTTTGTTCTGGTTGTTATCCATTTTTTTCTCTCCGTATTATCGGAATGATTCCCGATGTTTTTTACATCCTTCCGGGTACAATAGTAGTATGCCACACTTTTTTTGTATTATTCAATTTCAATATTTTTAATATAAATTTTTCACGGTAAACAGAATTTGAGCCACTTGCGCGCGATTCAGTGCCGAGTCGGCGGAGATGTTTCCCGAACCCGTACCGCCGAGGATTCCCGCATTTGTCAGCGCGTATATCGAACTTCTTGCCCATACGGGTACACTGCTGCTGTCGGCAAATACGGGAACGACGTCGGGCTCTTCTTCGCCGAGGATGGTGTTGAGAATGACGGCGGCTTCGGCACGGGTGATCTTTTCGGTGGGGTTAAAATACGAAACGCCGTTATTTACAGTACCTTTAATGATGCCGAGACGGTATGCTCTTGCCACGTAACCCGTATATTCTTCTGAAATTTTGTCGTGATCCGCAAAAACGGTGACCGCCGGAGGAATGTCTCCCGCACCGAGCGCTTTCATCACGGTTACGAGAAATTCTTCTCTCGTCATTTCCGCTTCGGGGTTAAAATACAGTTTTCCGTTTACCGATGAGACTCCCATAAACTGATCGGATACCATTACGATCGCGGCGTTGTGTGCCCAGTGTCCCTCCATATCTTCAAAAACAAGGTCACTCTTTATTTTGTCGATATCCACGGATACGGTGCAGGGTTCGGAATAGTTCCCCCATTCGTCACGAACGATATACGTAAAGGAATCTTTTCCTGTCACGCCGTCAAATGGTGTATAGCGATAGTCCCCTGAGGAACTGTTTAGTATGTGAAGCAGTCCTTGTTTTGGGTAGTTGACGATTTCGAACGTGATGTCATCTCCCTCGGGATCGCTTCCGTTAAGAGTACCGAACGTGGCAATATCGTTTTGTGTCCAAACGGCAACGTCACCGGTGCGGGAAACGGTGGGAGGATAATTGACGGTGTCCGTGTATTTGAGTGAGCATTCCATACTGTAGCTGCCGAATGTTTTGAATCGGAACGAGCTTTCGCGGCATCCGGATGCGGGGACAAAACGAAGTTTGTCAAGAGAAGTGGCGGAGATCATCTGATTGACGGAGACGGGTGCGTTCCCGTACATCAGAGTACCGTCCGTGGCAGAAGGGAGGGCAGTGATGGTGATGCTGTCGAGATCTGCCCCCGTACCAAGTCTAAACTTTTCTTCTGAGAAGCGGATCTCACTTGCCAAAAGGCCTGAACAGATCATACTTTTGTTTTCCGAGAGAATTTTCAGTGCGGGGGAGAGCATACCGTCGGAAGCGGCGCCGGCGGGTATTCCGAGAGAACACAGAAATATCGCCGAGAGCAGAAACAGCGCGAGTATTCGTTTCATAATTGACTCCTTATAAAATATCGATTCTTCACCGCTAATGTATGCGTGGGAGAGGAGGAAAATTCCGCTTTTCGGGCTGGATTGCGAATGAATTTTTTGTTTTTATTTATACAAATACCTTGAAAAAATGAGAGAATGGGTGTATAATATAAAGAAAAACTGTATGGAGGCAAATATGCTCAATATTAAAATAGAAAAAACGTCCGCGCCGAAGATTAAGCCGGACTATTCCAAGCTCGGATTTGGCAGATATTTTACAGACCATATGTTCATTATGGATCATTCCAGCGAAAATGGCTGGCACAACGCCAGAATCGTACCGTACGGACCGATTGCGCTCGATCCTTCCGCAATGGTATTCCATTATGCACAGGAACTGTTTGAAGGCTTGAAGGCGTACCGTCGCGCTGACGGCGGCATTCAGCTTTTCCGTCCCCAGAAGAATATCGAAAGAATGAACAACACTTGTGACCGTCTCTGCGTGCCGAGAATCGATCCCGACGACGTACTTCAGGCAATCAAGGCTGTTGTGGAAGTTGATAAGGACTGGGTTCCCTACGACGAAGGAACCTCTCTCTACATTCGTCCGTTCATCATTGCGACGGATAGTCAGCTTGGCGTACATCCCTCTCATAACTATATGTTTATTATCATTCTTTCTCCCGTTGGTTCTTACTATGCGGATGGTATCAACCCCGTTAAGATCTGCATTGAACGTGAATACGTTCGCTGCGTAAAGGGTGGTACCGGTCTTGCAAAAGCGGGCGGAAACTACGCGGCTTCCTTGATCGGTCAGAAAAAGGCGGAAGATATGGGCTTTGCTCAGGTTCTTTGGCTTGACGGTGTACACCGTAAATACATCGACGAAGTTGGCGCGATGAACGTATTCTTCGTGATCGACGGAACGGTTATTACTCCCGATCTTTCCGATGGAAACATTCTCCCCGGTGTAACACGCGCATCTTGCATCGAACTCTTGAAGAGCTGGGGTGTTCCGGTGGAAGAACGTAAGCTTTCCATTGACGAAGTTCTCGAAGCAAACCGCAACGGTAAGCTCAACGAAGCGTTCGGTACGGGAACAGCAGCAGTTATTTCTCCCATTGGTGAACTCTTTGACGACGGTGAAACCATCGTTGTAAATAACCGTGAAATCGGTCCGATTGCAAGAAAACTGTACGATACCATCACCGGTATTCAGTGGGGCAAGATCCCGTGCGATATGGGCTGGATCGAAAAGATCGACTGATTGGTCGGTTTGGAATGTAATTAAATAATAAAGAGACGCCCTGACGTTTTTGCGGACCTGTTTCGTTTAAACGTCGGGGTTGTTTTTTGGCTTTTTTCCTCGGACGACTTGATTTTTGTGACCTACACTCCCCCTCCGCATAAAATGGGTATTGAAATTCATCACCGTGGAGGGATTTATGAATCATAAATTATCATATACTGAACTATCCTGCTGTGGCAAGGAAATGTATTTTGCCGGAGCGAATACTTCGGGGGGATTTTCCGGTCAATATTCGGAGATTGCCAATGAGAAACATCTTGACCGACTGTATATTATCAAAGGAGGGGCAGGATGCGGAAAAAGTACGTTAATGCGCTCTCTTGCCGCAGAGGCAGAGAACCGAGGGATCCCTGTTACCTATTATCTTTGCGGATCGGATCCCGCCTCGCTCGATTGTGTGATCCTTGATGGGAGGGTGGGCGTGCTTGACGGAACGGCGCCCCACGTATGGGAGATGGCGTATCCGGGGGCGGTCTCGGAGCTGATTGACGTATCTGCGTTTTGCGACAGCAGTGTTCTGAAGTCCGAACGGGAGGAGATCATCCGTCATTCCGTCGAAAAGAAAAAAGCGTATGATTCGTGCTATCGGATGCTTGCGGCAAGTGGGGAAGTGGGGCGTGAGAAAAACAGAATGACGGCAGACTTATTTATGATGGAAAAAGCGGACGCCTTCATCCACCGATTTATCGATAAACTGGGGAAACATCCGAAGACAAAGGGAGTGACGGTGCGGCGGTATACGGGTGCTTTGACGAGAGAGGGAGGTGTGCGTTTGTCGACGTTATGGGAACGGGCAGCCGTACAGTATTGTGTCAGGGACTTTTTTGACTCGGGAAAAATGCTGCTTTCGAGAATGGAAACTCTCCTTTCTGAATATGGCTACGATACAGTCGTTGGAATGAGGACGGACGGTACGCCGAGTGAGATCTTTATTCCACAGAGAAAAACGGCGGTGATTATGTCAACGGATAACGATGGTCCGTGTATCAATATGGAACGCTTTGTCAATCGAGAGGGTGCATCGGAGGTAAGAGGAAGATTCAAACTTGCTGAAAAAATTATTGAAGAATGTTTGATGGATGCTGTGGGGTATTTGAAAATGGCGGCTGACCATCATTTTGCGCTTGAAAAAATCTACAAAACTTCTATGGATTTTGCTGCTCTGGATCTTTCTATGGAGGGAGTCAAACGAGAGATTCTTGGGATACTTCGGTAAAAACGGTACGTCGAAACAAAAAGTTAATAGTTGTTTTGCAAAATATGGTTTTATGAGAACGAAAAAAGAAGTATAATAAGTATGAAAAAATAAACTGTACGGAAAGAATAACGGAGAGAGTATGAGTCGTTTTAAAGATAAGATAGCTGCCTTTATGAGAGGAAGATACGGTGTTGACGAAACTCATTACATACTACTATGCTTATGTATGATTTTTTTGATGATCAATTCTGTGGTTCGCTCGGTCATTTTGTATCTGATCGGTGCCGCAATTATGATCGTCATGATGTTTCGTTTTATGTCTCGCAATCACGAAAAACGCAGAAGGGAGAACCGCTTTTTTCTCGGGTTATGGTATTCCGTCCGAAATTGGTTCGTGCTCCAAAGGGATCGCTTCCGCGACAGAAAAGAGTATCGGTACAGAAAATGTAGGAGTTGCCGAGCGATCATTAAACTTCCGAATAAAAAAGGAAAGCATTCCGTGGTTTGCCCAAAATGCCGAAACCGATTTAACGTAAGGATTCATTGAAAAATCCCCGTCAGGACAGCTCCGAGTGGAGTCATCCCCGACGGGGAATTTCAATACATAGAATTATAACATAGCCAGAACGTCGGCGGCGTTTGTGTCGGGTTTTACTTTCGGCATTACGTTTTGGACAATTCCTTTTTCATCGATCAGGAATGTCGTACGTACCACGCCCATCGAGACTTTTCCGTACATCTTTTTTTCCTGCCATACGCCGTAGTCCTTGATGACTGTAAGTTCCGGATCAGAGAGCAGGATGAACGGCAGACTATATTTGTCTGCAAATTTTTCGTGAGACGCGACGCTGTCCTTGCTGATCCCGATTACGACGGCATTTCGCTTGGCAAATTCTCCATAAAGAGCACCGAACGCACACGCTTGTCGCGTACAGCCGGGCGTGTTGTCCTTCGGATAGAAATACAACACAACTTTTTTCCCTTGAAAATCGGAAAGGGAAACGTCCGAGCCGCTCCGGTCTTTCAGAGTGAACGAGGGAGCCGCATCACCTATATTTAACATACAAAAATCCTCCCCATAACATTTATTTATAATGGTTGACATATTTTTCAATCAATAGTATAATACAAACGGAGACCGTGTGTCAATATTACACGGAAAAAATGCCAATGACAACATTTTTATATAAAAATAATGAAGGAAAAAGCAATATGACAAACGGGGTATTTGAAGAAGTTTACAGAGAAAAACTTCCGTTTTGGGAAAAGATTACAGAGGTGCAGAGAAAGTTCCTGTGCGAGCATTCGACTCTTATGACGTACCGCAAGGGAACGAATATTCACGACGGAAGTGAGTGCTCTGGTGTATTTTTTGTTCGTGAGGGATGTCTTCGCGTGTATATTCTGTCCGAAGAAGGAAAGGATATCACCCTATACCGCTTGCACGCGGGAGAGATGTGTATGCTTGCCGCCTCGTGCGTTCTGCAATCGATCACGTTTGATATTGCCATAGACGCGGAGGAAGACAGCGAGTGCTGTGTCATCAGCGGCCCTGCGTTTGCTTCCGTCTCGGAGGAAAATCCCGACGTGAAGATCTTTTCACTGGAAACCGCCGTCAGCCGATTCTCCGACGTAATGTGGGTCATGCAACAAATTTTATTTATGAGTATGGATAAACGGCTCGCGATTTTTTTGTCGGACGAATCCGCCAGAGTAGGATCCGACGTGATCTCGCTTACGCACGAACAGATCGCGAGATATATGGGCTCGGCAAGAGAAGTGGTGTCGCGTATGCTGAAATATTTTGAAAACGAAGGAATTGTGGAAAACTCCCGAAAAGGAGTCAGAGTCATTGACAAACCGCGGCTGAAAAAATTAACGCGGTGAAGTGATTGTTAAAGCATAATCAGCGCGCGAAGCAGTTTGGTTTCGGTACAGCCGAGTTTTTTCATAATTCGTGCGGCATATCGGTCAAATTCCGTGTGGTCAATCAGGCGGAACGCCGCCGCGATTACGTCAATCAGTTCTTCCTCTGTGGGATGGTTTACCGTCCAGCCGATACATATGAATCGAAGGATCGCGTAGATCCCCGCCAGAGCGATCAATTCGTCGGAGAGGGATTCGGGTCGATTCTGGAAGGGGAAGAGCGAGAAGAACATATGATTAACGAGGAAGTTCTCAAACACGATCTCCCAGTTTGGATATTTCTCTTCGAATTTGCTCTTTGCGCTTTCGTATGCGGCAAACGGCTGATCGCTTTCTTTGAAGTAGGTGAGAATCTCCATTCCCTGATCCTGAATGCTCACACTGCGGTGGTTGAGGTAGTCGATGATCTCTTCCATAACGGTTAAACCGTGCAGCAGGTCGTCGGTGTCCACTTCGTTGTCCGTAGGAGAGTCGATGGAAATTTCCCCACCAAGAATCGCGTCGACACGGACTTCGTCTTTGTCCCGCAGGGCATCTTCCAGAGATGCGAGGATTTCTTTCAGCTTGAGAATACGCAGATAGAGCGGAGAGGTACGGTCCTGCATCACACGGATGAAGAACATTCGCATGTCCCGTTCGCGTCCGAGGGTTTCAAACGAGTGAGAGCCGATTGGGTGCGGCGGCATATTGATAGTCATGGTAAGTGGGGAAAACGATAGCGGTTCGGTTTGCGCGATGAGAAGCTCAAGGACCGCTTCACAGCTGTTCGCAAGGGAGAGTTCGTATCCTTCTTTTACGAGACGAATACCGCGCGGATACAGGCGACAAACGTCAGGGAGAATGTCTTCCCCAAGCTCGAGCTGCAGAGCGCATCTTCCGTCCTCTGCCCGCATGGCGCAGTCTCCGTCGTAGCGAGGATTCAGCCTCGCGTAAACGTCGGTGCTCGGATGATCTACCATACGTACCGCGCAGTCGATGTGACGTCTGAGGGCGGGGGAACAGTTCACGCCGAGAAGTCGGAAGTAGTTTTCCATCGTGATGGAGATCGGCCAGCCCTGACAGCAGGCGGCGCGGCAATCTCCCATCTTGCATTTGAATGAAGGAAAATAGGAGGGAACGAGAAATTCGTGTGTTTCTGTCATACGGTTCCTATGTTTGAATGCATACAGCATATAGATTTTGTACGGAAAAATTATAGTCCTATTGCGGGCGAAATTCTCGCGGATTTTGTGTTTTTTTTGAAAACTTTTTTCATAGAATTCAGTTATTGTTAAATCGTTAAATATGCAGTTTTGCGCAACAAGAGCCGACAACTCAGCCGGAAACGCCGAAAAACTGTTTACAACTAATAATTTGTAAATCGAATAGAAAAAGGACAGTACGGTGTCCTTTTTTTATGCTTGTTTTAATATTCGATCTTGTCGATCTCGTCTTTTACGATATCGCCGACGCCGTTCATGACGTACATCGGACGGTAGGGGAAACGTTTGATCGTGGGAATATCAGTAACTCCGGACAGCACAAGAACCGTGTCGAGTTCGCTCTCAATTCCGGCAACGATATCGGTATCCATTCTATCACCGATCAGTGCGGCGTTGCGGCGGGATACGCCGATTTTTTTCAGCGCGTGACGCATAATAAGGGGATTGGGTTTTCCGATAAAGTAGGGTTCACAGCCCGTGGTCAGCGCGAGCGGGGCAATGAGTGCGCGGCAGGCGGGCATAATGCCGTGATCGGTCGGACCGGTGAGGTCGGGGTTTG
>JAZRNC010000042.1:0-2128 GCA_045647965.1 Eubacteriales bacterium
CTCCCGCCCCCACCGTCGAAGAGCTTGACTTCACGGGCTTTTCCACCACACCGTGTATCTGTGGAGAATGTTCGTTCTCCCTTGACTACACCTGTCTTCCGGAATATGAAAATCGTCTCCACCTTCCTGAACTTGTGTTCCGCTTCGACGCAGATTCCGAATTCTCCGCGCTGACTCAGTACGCAAACGGTCTTGTGGAGCTCGGTAAAATTGATCCCGTCAACCGTGTGAAGCCCGATTGGTGGAAGGGTGTGATGATCTGCGGTTGGTTTGCACAGAACGGAACGCATAACTGCACCGAGGAACTCTACGAAAGTCACATCGCGAAATATGCTGAGCTGATGATCGACTGGGATATCCTGACCATCGACGACTTCTGGGGAAAAGAGCACGGCATCTGGCGTGTTGACGAAGACAAATGGCACGATATGAAGGGATTCATTGCACGTCAGCACGAAAAAGGCAGAAAAGTTCTCCTTTGGGTCTGCATCAACACGGCAGGACTTGAAGACGACGAGTTATACATCGTCGGAGAGAAAAAAATGCTCGACCCGCTGAATCCGAAATACATCGCACGCATATACGACAGCTTCCGCTATATGTTCGGCTCTGACGGAGACTCGCTCGATGCCGACGGAATCAAGCTCGACTTCACCGGACGCGTTCCCTCTCCCGGAGAAGCCAAGTGTACCAAAAAGCTCTACGGTATGCGCTATCTCTACGAGCTCTACAAACTGTTCCACGATGCCGCAAAGGAAGTAAAACCCGACTGTCTCCTCGATTATCAAGTAGCAAATCCTCACTTTGCCGCCTTCCACGATATGACGAGACTCAACGACTATTTCCTCCCCGGCGAACTTGACCTGTCCGTCATGGGTACCCGCGCAAAGATCGCTCACAGCGTGACGTTCGGCGCGGAAGTTGACACGGACCACCCGGGTTCCATCGAGTATTATGAAAATGCGTACAAATTCGGCAATATGAGCCTGTACATTTCCAATAAAAAATTGGATCAGAACAAAGAGCACATCGACGCCATCCGCCGTACGATCCGCGAACATATCAAGCCGCAATGTCAAAATGAACATTAAATCCCTCTGAACTCTTCTCAAAAATCGGCATAGTGATTCTTGACTTGTCACCCCGAAAAAGGTATAATATCAACTGTGCTGTCCCGGCATCTTATCCACACGATAAGATGCCTGAATTTTTGTGTTACGAGGGTTTTATGAACAAGGTACAACTCACCGAAAACGCTGTCCTCCGTGAAAAAAAACACGGGATTTTCGAAACACTCCGCCATCTTGTCGGATGCTCGGCCGCTTTTGTACGAAAAAATCCCGTTCTCCTCATTGCCGCTTCTCTGGCGCTTATCACATCCGTGATCGTGCCCCCGGACGCGGAGTATCTCGATTATTTTGATTTCCGCACGCTCACCTGTCTCTTTTGCACGCTTGCCGTGATCTGTGCACTCAAGGAAATCCGTTTCTTCTACGTATGTGCCGAACGGATCATTTCGATGTTCAAAAATCTACGATTTGCGGTCATCGCTCTCGTCTACGTGACGTTCATCGGTTCGATGCTGATCGCCAACGATATGGCGCTGATCACATTCCTGCCTCTCGGATACCTCGTCCTTCACTGCACCGATTCCAAGAAGCATATGGCTTACGTCTTTATTCTGCAAAACATCGCCGCTAACCTCGGCGGAATGCTCACTCCGTTTGGAAATCCGCAGAATTTGTATATGTATTCCTACTTCGGCATCTCTGCCGGCGACTTCGTTCTCACGATGCTCCCGCCTTTCGTCCTTGCCGTCGTACTCATTACCCTTGCGTGCTTTGTTCTCCCCGTCACCCCTATTTCCTACACCGGAGAACAAACAAAAATGCCCCGCGCGCGTCTTGCGATCCATCTCGCACTCTTTGCGCTCTCTATTCTCGTCGTATTCCGCAGTATTCCCTATCAGCTCGGGCTCGTCGTTATCCCGATCGCGCTCTTCTTCCTTGACAAAAAAGCGCTTCGTGAGGTGGATTACGGTCTGCTCTTCACGTTCGTGTGCTTCTACATTTTCTCGGGCAATATGGCGCGAATTGACGTCATTTCGCTAATTATGAATAACCTTCTC
>JAZRNC010000043.1:0-15232 GCA_045647965.1 Eubacteriales bacterium
GGCCTCCGACTTCGCTCATATGGTTACCTCCTGTGAAAAGTTTTTGTTTAAACCTTTATATATTTCTCAAGTGTCCCCTGTATAACTTCGCTTATAACTTGGTGTCCGAGGTCTGACGGATGCCAGTTGTCGGAAGCAGCCTTTCTAAAGGTCACGTTGTTGTAACCTGTTGCATCGGATTCTTCCCACATCTCCTGACAGTCTTTCTTTAAGTCGGCGTAAGGGATCGAAAACGATTCGTACACTTCTCTGCAAGCTTCCTGAACCATTGGCAAAGTGTTTGTATAGTTCTCGTTCGGCGCAAAATCGGGAGGAATAACACCGATGATTTTCTTGCCGGGCATAAGAGCTTTAATGTTGGTTATGAGCAACTTTAGCGCACCGTAAAAAGTTGTATTATCAAGGGGACTTTCCATGGTGCCAAGCGTTACGCCGTGAGTTGTTGCGGCTATACTTGCGGCATCATTGATACCACCGAATATAATTGTTATATCGGCATTTGTATCCATATCGGAATATCTATTCAAGAAGCTCACCACGCCGCTCGGACTATCCACAGATACACGGCTGTTGGCTACGCCGTAGTTATTGCAGATACATCCTGTCCGCTCCGACAGGCTCTTTATCCATGATGTGTCGGGAGCTGTGAAGCTATCGCCCAAGCAGTTAATGGTCTTGCCTTTCAAAGGATTCAGTTTCTTCTCTAATTTGTCGAACTCACTGATTGGCTCAAGTATGCCGTCTTTTACAATAACAAGTTTTGTTTCGTCTTGTGTAGCGCGAATTCTCATTGTGACATAGAAATCCCCTACATCACTATGTGTCCTACTGCTCAGATCAATCTTGATAGGTGCATAGATTGAGGATGAGAAGTTAAACAGAAATGTGCCATCGGCTTTGAAGGTGTTAAACATATAAGATGTATCCGTGTAGTAATAACCTTCTGGGAAGGTTAACACATCACCGTCCGACACTGCACCAACGGGGAGAATCGCTTCTTTGAATACTGCGTTTTCTTTCCATACGCCGTTTGAATAATAGCCCCCCGTCTTAATTTCGCCCTTATACAGATTGTTGACAGACCGTACAATCATGTTGCGTACTGCGCCGATTTCTTTTGTTGCAGCCTTTTGGCTCATTACCACCGTTTCGCTGTCGCCGGGCCCCTGTACCACATCTATCACGGCCACCCATGTATAAACGCCGTCAGAAGCTGCGACACATTTATACATATAACCTGTATCCTCATCCATATACAGACAGCCTACCGCGCCCTCGGTTTCGGCTGTCGGTGTGCCTTTACCTGTTATGCTGGGGATTTCTTTTGCTTCTACGCCAAGTAAATTATGATGTGTAACGTAATCCATATATTGCACCTCACTTTAAAATTAAAACATTATCTTCAATAGTGGCTTTTGCATTGGCGATTCCGGCAAGAACCAAGACACCATCCTTAATAGTTGCCGATGCGTTGGAAGCTCCGGTGTTTTTTATCTTCGCGTCAATTTCTTCGCGGGAATAGGTTTCTTTCTTGGGGTAGTAGTTGTCGAGATTATAGAGAGTGTGCGTTTTAGTAGTCAGCGAGGCTGTCTCCTCTTTATCACTAATCACCCAAGAACGGTCTTCGATTTTATTGTTAACCAAGTCCGTGCGCGAAAAGAAAACTCTATAACCGAATTTCCTATTGTTAAGGTCACCGTAGTATTCACTAAGCATTTGAGTAAACGACAAAATCCGAGGTGTTGCGTGGAAGTCTTTAAGAAACGCCAATCCACCGCTTTTTATGTGCTCCGCAATCTCCGTGGCTGTGTGTGAGGGGGTATATGTACCGTCTGCGTTTTGCGTTAAAATTACAACCATAGGCTTCGCATTTTTCATTTCATCTAACAACTGCTGGTATATATCCGGCGTAGGCTTTCGCGCTTCCTCGCCCTCCGCAGCACCGGGATGCACCACCTTCGGTGCCGCCCACAGCGTTGGGCGACGTGCTGTGCCTGTTATTCCGTAAACGCCCACCACCAAATATCCGCCAAGACCTTTTTGAAGTACTTCCCATGGGATCTCGCACTTGCCATCTTTTATCACCTGTTCTCGCAGCTCTCCACCGCGTTTGAACACTGCGATAAGGGTATACTTCTCCCATGAGCTGTCAAATTCAAATTCGGCGATGTGAACCTTGACAGACCCTTCGACGACGGTCTCATCTTCGGTTACGATTATTTGAACACCGTTAATTGAGTATTTCATAATCAGCCTCCTCTAAAAAATCAGTATCAAAATAGGCATCATCTAAAGGTTCGCAATACCTCAATTCAACCTCAGAAACAATACGTCCTCTCGCAAGCTTGGTCTTCCACCCCACGACCCGCCCGACAACTCTTTTTTTCTTACCCTTATATGTATCTTCGAAAAGCACAGATTCCCCAAGGTGAGGTGTTCCTTCATGCCGCAATTCTCCATTCTCCGCAACTATCGTATCCGCATATTTCACCTTATAAACAGTATTATTCGAAAGATGGCTGTATAGCCTTTCAAGATAGTTGGGGACTATTGCGCCTTTTTTAGTTGTAAGATGCGCCTTCAACTGCACAGTAACTTTTGCCTTTTTCTTCTTGGCATCCTCAAATGTCACTCTTTCGCTACCTACACTTATGTCCTTGTTTTTATTGATTAACGGCGCTACCGCTAATTTTGAGTTTGCATCTGCTACAAATTTAGCGTATCCCAGTTCAAGGACGGAACCATTCTCCAAATTCGTATTTTCCACATAAGCAACAGGCCTGTCAAATCCAATAATAATTTCTTCCCCGTCGGATCCGGCTTGTGATTCGTATGCAACATATATTGTTTCCCAATTTTCAATGCTTGTGTCAGTCCCGTATCGGGGGCGTTCTACCGTTATCCAATCAATAGTTTTGTCTTGCTCTTCCTTTAACGAATACAGTGTAGAAAAATCTCTTATTTCCGGGTTGCCAGTTGTCAAATACTTAAAATGTACTCCGTTTGAATCCGTTTCCACGCAAGCTCCCATCCCAGCAGCGATATATTGTACAGCCTCGCGCAAGCTTATATTGTATGGCAAAAATCCTGTTAAGCGGTAATCATTATATCCTTGTTCATAGGAAAACTCAAGCGAATTTAATGTATCATCCGGATACGAAGAAAGGATATCATTTAAAGTCGAGCAAACGTCGCATATCTCCGCTCCTTCGAGTACGCTCCAACACTCCAGCTTTTCCGCAGGAACAATTATACCATCAAGCACTCCTATCAAATCCTGGAGCATTATCTTAACAGTACCATCGCCCAAGTTTTTGAAATTCTTGATGTACATTACCGCTATATCCACATTATCCTGGATAATTTGTACCTGCACATTTCGGGAGAGAAATCCCGAACGTGGAATCCCAAAACTACTTCCTTCAAACCACTTTTCACGCACTACAAGTATTCCTGTGCTCACAGGCAATGTCAACGATAGGGGATCTAGCTGCAAATCCAAATCAGCACTTACAACCTCTGTTTGGTGAATAGCCATTGACACACCGGCATTCTTTAGTGTAATTTCAATCCCCATAAGGTGTCACCTGCGCTTTCATCGGAATAAAATTGACTTTTAGAGAATCCCAGTACACTTTCCCGGTGTTCGGATCAACTCTCATCAATCGCCTCTCTGCGTTTGATACATACGCCTCATATTCTATGGTTTCCTGATTGTGGACTACTCTCAAGTCGAATCCTACGCTTCTCGGGATGCTTAGGAAATTATATAGCTCATCAAATGCTTCCTCGCCTCCGCTTTTTCGCTCAAATGTCACGGAGTGCGTGAAGAATGTTCCGATGGGGTCAAGAATCATTCTTCCGCCATCCGCGAGAGAACGCCCTGTATTTTCCGAATACAAAATTGTAAAGCCTTCGGTTATTTCAGAAACTGCCACATCGTAGCTCGTGCCGTCAATAACAACTATATCCATTACTGCATCACCAATGTTTTACCCTTTCTGAACTGTTCCTGTTCTCCGTATTCAACCACCGCGCGACCGAATTCCACGCCGTCAAGTATCAGAGGAACTGTAATCTGTCTGCGCATGCCGCCATGCTCGTTTAACGCCTCGTTTACCATTTGCTTTATAAGCTCTGCCGGTGCTTCTATGTTAGTGCCACGCTTTTGATCGCCGAGTACGGCGAGAAATTCACGGTTAGGCGGTATCACCGCACCGGACGCAAGGCGAGGGAGTGTTATCTTTGGGATCTCCGGAATGTTCCAATCGAAGCCCAATGCATCGCCGACGGTTCCCACAGCCGCCCTAAAACCGCCGAACAGGCTGTTTATTCCGATTATTATCAAATTCACGCCTGTCTCAAGCGCTGATATAAGGTTGTTGAGCATAGATTTTCCTATATCAACTAAACCATTCCATGCTTTTTCCCAATCACCAGAAAAAACACCTGTAATAAAATCAACCACTCCATTTAATGCCGTGAACCTATTTGTTATTAAATCGGAAATTTCCGATACCACAGTGAAAACCACATCTTTTATGGCTGAAAAGCCCTCGGAAAATTGACGAACCAAGACATTGATAATCCACTCTCCGATCGGCTTTAATACCGTGCTCCAAACCCATGCTGTTATATCGTAGATTTTTCCAAAGTATTCGAATATTTTATCAAACATGGGCTTTAGCTTTTCTTCCACAAGCACCTTAAACTCGTCTGCAAATTCAGTTAATACGGGCTTTATATGTTCCTCGTACGCCTCGGTAAATGCACCTACCCACTCTGATACAACTTTGGTTAAAGTATCGATAAGCGGAGCTACGTGCTCGTTGTATAACTTTAAGACTCCCTGTACGAGATCATCAACGAGAGATTTTACTGATCCGGTTGTGTCTGCAAAAAGACCTACAACATCTGCCAAAACATTTTTTAATGGTTCTTGGTTGTCGATAATCGATTGCGTAATAAAACTCATAAAGTCGGCACCGATTTGCATCCCCAATTCCGCTATACCAAGCCCAGCATTTGCAAAAATCCCTATGATATTACCCGTCAATGTCTGACCGTCTTCGGTAGCAAAAACGCTGAATATATTGGAAAAGGCTTGCCATGTGTTCCCCACTGATTCAGCGATTCCTGCAGACACATCAAATATATTTTTTATCGCACTCTGTATTGTATCTGAATCGCCGTTAAGATAGTTTGCAAAACCACCGGTAAGATTCTGTGCTATAGTACCACCGATTGATGCTATACTTCCGGAAATTTGACCAAAAGCGCGAGAAAACGCACTTGCCATGTCGGAAGCAGAATTAGAGATTTTTTTATCAGAAAATATTCTTTGAATTGATGTAGCTATGCTGTCAAAAGAGCGTCTAACCCCCGAAAAATCTGCATTCACAAAGCTGTCCCAAAAACCCGTCAAGAATATGTCTTTTATTTCAGAAAGTTTTTTGGATATAGCCGATAAATTTTGGTATGTATCGCTCAAAGCGACATTATCTGCTATCATTGATGTATCAGCAACTGCGTTTTGCGCAATACCGGCGCCCCCTCCGGCGTTTTCGCCGCCATCTGCTTCACCTGCCAATGTTTGTATCTCATCAAAGCTGGCAAGTGATAATTTCTGCGCCTTTGCTGTTTCTTTTACCGCTTCGGTAATTCCATCTTGTGCTTTCGCCGTAGCATCCGCCTCGGCGGTCTGCTGTTCCTGCCAACCGAACACCTTTGCGAGTGCTGAATATGCGTTATTAGCCCATGTAGTCATTTGGGTAAGCGCGGAGGTCATCTGCTGAACAACAGGGACTGCAAGCTTAAGGACGGGCTTTCCTATGGCGGCAAGCAGTCTATTCCACGCCTCTGACAAGTTTCCGGTAACGTTCTCCCAGCCTTCTGCTTCACGCGCCGCTTGTCCCATAGCTCCGGACAGCATATTTGCGTCCTTGACCATTTCAAGAAGCGCAAGCTGTTTTTGAGCTTCGCTGAGGTCCATGAACTTCTTACCGTACATCTCCATAGCCTTAGCGTTTCGCGTGGCTTCGGTGGCGGATAGACCGAGTGCCGCATCGTTGACGTAGTTGCCTTTTAAAAACGATCGAAGCGTAGCGGTTGTATCCTCAATGGACCTATCATAGTACGCCGCACTGTCCGCGGCCGCTGTCAGCGCATCCTCCATAAACGTCATGGCGGTGGATGTGTCCATTTTGGCGGTCTTGGCAAAGGCATAGATGGATGTTGCCGCGCCTTGCAGACGCGTACCAAGCATATCCGCAGGACCTGCCACGCGCTTTATTGCCGCCGATGCGTCATCAGCCATATTCCCAAATGTTTGGGAAAATTGAGAGTCCGCCGCTTTTACGTCTGCCGCGGACTCAATGACAGCTTTGCCGAAAGCCGCAATAGCTGTTACGGTAAAGGCGGTCTTTATTTTGCGTCCGATATTATCAAGGGCACTCCCGAATCCTTTGGTGCTTGATTCTACATCCTTAACACCTTTTTTGAATCCGTCTGTATCTACCCTTGTATTAAAATTCAGATAGCCGTCTGCCGGCATTACATCTCCCTCCCTTTTTTAGGGCATAAAAATAGCGCACCTCAAACGAGGTACGCTGAAATATTAAGAAAAAATAGCATTTAGCCGCTCGCGCTCCGCCTCTTCCGCTTGTGAGTATCGCGTTTTAAGCTTAACACGCTCTTCATTGTCACGCAAGTAATCACGCTCCCATTTTTCGAGAGGCTTATGCTTTGCCAACTTATACCGAATATTCACAATAGCTGAAAAACTACCTTCCCCGATCTCCATGAAATATCCAAGGAATGTCCACCAATGGATATACTGTTCGGCACGAGTTTCCTTCCCTGCAACTTTGTTTATTGCAGGGAAGATAATAGCCTCATCCTGTGCCCAATCCATTACGCGCACATTTACATGGCTTTGCGCCGAATTGCCGCCATCTATAAACCACGACGCACGTTCGAGTGCTTCAGAGAATAATTCAGGCGGTATTGCATCCTCATACAAGCACTTGACGCATACACACGCTTTTTCGCGGTCGTTAAGGTCTGCATCGGCGCAAGCTTCAAGGATAAGGAGCGCTATACGGAAATCACTGCGAATACGCCTTTTCTCTCCGCCTACGCATAATGTTGTTGGTAATGCACCGATCATTTTGCGTCATTTACCTGCGATGTGTATTTTGCGATCTTCTGCTTGGACATTTCTGCCTCGCGTTCCGCCTCTTCTTTGATTACGCCGCTCATCGCTTCGATGAAGCCGACAAAGCAAGGCTGACCGTCAACAAGAGATGCGCAGTTGGCTTTGCCGAATACCTTTGCGGCGATTCCCTCTCCGAACACGGCATCAACCTGCTCACGCGCAATGCGATCAAGCGCAACAAGCGTTTCCGGGTTGGTGGGATTCTCTCGATATTTAAGCTCGGTTTCCGCGTCCTTTAATGTTTTTACCATCTCACCAATGCGCTCCGGTAATCCGAAATCAGTAGGATGAATAAGGATTTCACACTCACCGTTTACAACGTATCGTTTATAGCCGTTGTTAAATTCGATGTTCTGCATATTTTACTCCTCCGCCGTAGCTGCTTTTGCAGTGAACGTCTTGGTAGAAGGATTGAACGTACCTTTCACGCGATCACCGAGATAATGCAGGTTAAACGGGATCTGATATCCGGTAGTATCGCCGCCATAAGATGTAACCTCAACGATTACCGATTCTTTGTACGCGACATAAGCACCTCCGGTTGCTTCCTCCCATGTGTGCACCTCTACAACATCGCTCTTGACGTCATCGAGAACCTTGCGATTGTCGATAATATCCTGAAGGAAAGCAAACAGTTCGGTATCTTTATCTGCGTAATACGGCTCAACGCCTGCCTGCGCCTGATACTGCGAAAGATTGACCGATGTTTCACCGAGAATATTGGACTTTGTTTCAATCTCGGCATTCATTTCGATGTTGAACTCTTCGAGATCACTGCCAAGACGCTCATAGACTGCCGCTCCCGAGGACGGTTTCGCGTTGATATAATGTGCCATGAGCTTACGTTCGATTTTTGCCATTTTATATTACCTCCGTAAATATTTTATAGTTAGCGGAAACAGACATTTGATACTGTACTCCGCCGTTGAGTTCTTCCGGTATTGCAAAAAGCATACCGTTGGAGCAACTGACATTTTCTATAATGCCGTTGTATGTCTTGCCGTCACATTCTGATGTGATCTCCAAATTTCTGCCGTGCTCGTCGAGCCAATGAGCAAGCTCCAAGAGCGTACCCGAATTGTTAAGTCTGTCAAAATCGCTGGCAGACTGCCAATACGAATAGAACGAAAATGTGTGCAGCCACTTTTTGTTTCCCGTCACATCCTCGCCTACAAGCGAATCGCCGGTGCTTGTAAGTGCATACGAATCATATTCGGGAGCGGTGAAATCCACATGTAATGCATTACACACATCACCTATCTTCGGGAACTCAAGCAGCAATGCATGTACTCTCTCTATGATATTCATTTCTTAGCTGTACCTCCCATGATCGCCGCCGCGCCCCTGCGTATTTTATCGGCGCATTCGGATTTCATACGCTCAAACCAAAACGGACCTGCAAGGGGATGCGATGACGTATCGTATGTCAAGTCAATGCTTGTCAGCACCTTCTTTTCGCCTTGTCTGGCAAATGCCGATCCGGTAATTGATGACACCATAAGCTTGCCGTAATATTGATATCTCGCATACGGCGATGCATATTCGATGCGCCCTGTTCCTATCTTTGTACCAATGGTAACTGATTGCTTTAATTTTCCTGTACGCATAGGCGTAAACTTGTCCATGTACCTTATACAATTCTGATCCACATACGCCTGGGCATCAGAAAAACGCTTTTTCATATCTCCGTTAAAATTCGGATCCCATGAAAAATGAAGTATACCGCCGTTTTTCACTTCGCCACCACCTTTATGTGGCGTAACGCCGTACCGTAGCATTTGTTTGCAACCGATGTTACTGTTACAACCTCAAAGTGTGAATTAAGCGCACGCAAGCTGGCAGAAATCGTTGCATCGGATGTGTTATCAAACACATAAGGGCAATTTCCTCGCACAAGCATGTCCTTTTGCGGTTTTTGCGGTACCGAATCTTTATATTTCTCCGGGATATACACCAATGTTTCGTCAACCGATACAAAGGCACCGGGAGATGTTCTGACATTGTGGGAATCCTGCCAAAAGCAAGCCGGAATATATACCCTCTCGTATCCCGAATCACTAAAACGGTACACCGTACAATCCGTATTTGTGAGCATTACGTCACCCCGCAATAAAGATATCCACCGGGCGCAAGATACATATACACCGCACTGCGAATCCTCGAATTAAGCTCTCGCTCCCGTTCCGCACCGCTCTCGTATGTAACGGATAAGTCGCCCGTTTTTTCGCTTGTCACGCCTATACCCGATGAAACCTCGTCGTATCCACAGAGGATATCGCATACTGCGCATACTGCGTTCTTAGCTTCATCGGGTACTGCGTTGTCGGCGATATTGTCAAGCGTGTAGCGCTTCACAAATGCGGTAGCACGGGCGGCATAAAATGAAAAACTCTCGGGCGAAACGCTCGGCGCCTTGCCCATAAGATATTTTTCAAGATAATATTCAAAATCTGCCCATGCCTTCATGTGCTACCTCCGATTAACCTGCGTCGTGAACGTAGATACCGTCGAGCTTGTTTTCGTAAGCATCCGCGATACCTACGTTGCGGTAACCTACGAGATAGCCGTCAGAGGTCTGGTTAACCTCGGGAGCGATTACCTTAGGCGCAACGTGCTTCTGATACTGAATTACCGCAGGCTTGTGGACGATGAGGAAGTTGACAGCCTTACCATCAGCGCTCTTCGCATAGCCGCCTGCTTCCTGACCCTCGCTCTTACCATCACGCTGGGTGATCTCGGTATAGAAACGACTCTGGGGTGTCTTGACTACACCGGCAAAGCCCGAAAGCACCTGCTTGGACTTGGTGGTGTCAAGGTCCTCAATAAGACCGTGAAGAGTAGGAGTGATGTAAAGATAGCGCTCGGTAGCGGGCACTTCTTTCTCATCCATCTCAGTGATAGCGGCACGGAGCGCACCGATTACAGCCGCGCCGGTAGAAAGTGCGCCGGTCGCCTTTCCGCCTGCCTTAGCGGCGTATTTCGCAAGGCGGAACGCATCAAGCTCGGGAACAACCTTTGTGCGGATAAACTCAGATGCGAGCTTGCCATACGCAAGACGCATGGTTTCCAGATCGTCAAGCACGTCCACCGAGAACATTCTGCCGCGGTCGAAGTTACACATCACGGTTTCGTTGGTGAAGGTCACATCGCCTCTGACGTAACCATCATTTCGGGAATAGTTGGCAAGACCGCTCATATCGATCTTGGGGATGATAAGCTCGTTGGCGTTTGCGCCCTGCTTTGCAAGCTCGGGAGCGCCGTCGAGTACGGAAGTAAGGGATGCAAGCTTGTATACATCATCGAGAAGGGGGATACAAGCCTTAAAAAGTTCGATCATATTAGGCATAATTTAAAATTCCTTTCGTTTAATTGTTTTTTGTGGGAAGCCCCATTGCCGCACGCATAGCCGCAAGAGGATCACTGCCGCCACCATTACCCGTATTTGTAGGGGCTGTGGGATTGTGGATAGGCTCGTCGGACTTGAACAGATAGTCATTATCCGTCTTCGTCTTATCGAGCGCTGTTTTGATATCGTCTTTGCGATTTTTTGAAGCCTTGAGCGCATCTATATCGAGCAGCGCGCGCACCGCTTTAGTATTCTTTGCGCCCGAAGCGGAAATCGCAGATTCGAGATCAGATTCAAACTCCATATCAGCAAGCTTCTGCTGATACTCGTTATCCTTGGTTGTCAGATCATTCTGAAGCTTGATTATCTCGCCCTTCAGTTCGTCCACGTTGACGCCCTCAAAGGATTTAAGCGTCTTCTGCGCATCATCAAGCGACGCCTTATAGGTATCACGCGCTGCGCGGATCTTGTCGACCTCAGCAACGGTCTTGTAATTTTCGTTTACAGCCTTGTCGAAGTCAGCCTTCTTATCCTCGGGGATCTCAATTCCAAGCTCTTTCAGAATTTCGTGAATATTCTTCATGGTCTTATCCTTTCTGCGTGGCTTATATACCGCCTCGCCTGCGGTAGAAATTTAGCCGGATACCGTCCGGCAACGGATATAAAAACAGCACCACACCGCATTTCTGCCGTGTTGGTGCTGTAGTTATTTAGTTTTGGTGGGGGTGCTCTGAAATGGTATTATATACGCTTTAATTAATAGCGGTGAATACCCTCGCATTTTTCTTTCTTAATTTCTGTGTTCAACTCTTTGATCACATCAATAAGCTTTTGTGGGGCACTTTCTTTTGCGATATAATACCCGGTATTACGATCAATATAAAAATGTCCTCTGTATTCACCCAGCATGCTGATCCTTTTATCATATCTCATTCTTTAAAGCCTCCTCCCAAATTCGCGACGCCAACTCCGAACTCGTGCCGTGGCGCATCGCATTTATTTCGGCGATGATCTCATCGTTGTATAATGCGTACAATGAAATGTTATCCAATACATAATCTTCATAAGATACGTGATCATTCTCGGCAAGTTTATCAATCACCGCTTGGATCCTTGCAATTGCACTTCTGTTATGCTTCGCAAAAACGTGTCCCATTTCGTGATCAACAACATTGTGATAATCGGTTCCGGGTGTAAAGAATCTCTCGCTAACAAGTCTTTTGTATTCAGATTTCAGATATTCCGTATCGTCATACATAAAACGATTAAGCGTTATAGTCCTTCCTTTTACCATCGCAAATGTTCCGGTGTCTATTCGACCGGATCTATCGAGTATATCTGCGTATCTTAAGATTATTATATCACTTTTCCCGCGATTTGTCAACTCTGACATGTTGTTTTTTATTCGTTCAAGAATATCGCCGAGAACCGTTGGATCTCCACAGTACTTATCAAACCCGCCAAATATCCCCTCTGATTCAGCCAGTTTAATACCTAATTCGTTTGCTTTGTTGACAAAGTGCGTTAACTGTTCCTTGGAGATCGGCAAACCGATATTCCTTTGGTCTATATAACCTTTGGGGAAATTGGCGCGTGCGTGATAGATTCGGTCCACAGTCCACTTCCCTGCTCCCACATTGCCAAGCCCGTCAATCATAACACGCTCGCGCTGTTCCTTTAGCCCCATAGCCTTTGAGAAGCGCGTGTATTCCTGCGACAGAGCGCGGTAAGAGGCTCGTTCAAGGATTATATCATCCTCGTCTGCTCCGCCGTCTGTGAGTGCCTTTATGCTCGCTCTGCGCGCCCTCATGGTGCGTTCAAGTTCACGCTGACGCTGTGTGGCTTCGTATTTGGTGTACTCCTTGCCGCCATACGTCCGAGGCGTAAGCTCGTCCTCTTTAATTTTGGCAAGCTCATCGGCGGTATATGTAGGCTCATCCACTCCGGGAATAACGGGGTAAAAGTCATGACGGCAGTTTGCGCCTTTTAACCCGGCAACGTCACCGTAGCCGCAAACTCGCACAAGGTCCGCCATGCTGTACCATTTACCCTGCCAATCAAGGTGGGTTTCGCGGCATCCCTCGTGCGCTGTTACCTCGTACATGTCCGTGCCAAGGGTTTTAGCATTATCCTCGGCTATTTTTCCTGTAAGCTGTGATACACCGGTCATAACCGCACGCCTCGCCGCCACTTCAATTCGGGCGGTGGTGGGACGTTTTGAAACGCTGTCATAGTCTATGTGCCTTATGCCGCTGTTTGTAAGCTCCTTTACGGTGCGTTTCAAGACCGTGTTATAGTCAAATGCACCGGAAGCAATATCAAGAGCCGCATCATCAAGAGCTTTGGTATAAAACTCCGTAAGACTGAGAATATTCCGCGTGCCTCTATTTGATGTGGCAACGCCAAGCGTGGCGGTAATGTTTTGAAATTCCGCAGACGTTTGTTTTTTCAGCGCTTCCACGAGCTGTGCGATCTGTTCGCTGTTTCGAGAAGCCGCAATGTCAATGCCGGTCTTTTTGTATATTTCCGCATCTCTTGCATAGCCGCTTTCTATTGCCGCGTCATATATGGCATCAAGCTCCGAATCCGCAAGCTTTAACGCATCTTTTATGGCGGAACGTATCTCCGCCGAAGTGGCTCCAAGCTCACGAGCACGGTATATCTGCCAATCAGCGGCACGGGTGATTTCACCCATGTTAGCTTTCATTCTGCGGATTATATCGTCTGTGATTCGCCCTTGCAAACGATGAAACGCCGATTCAAGCGCCATAGGGAGCACATCTATCTGATCACCGGTCAGCATTTACTACTCCATAACCGCCTGATTTGCAGGGAGATTCTTTTCGGCCACGTCAAGCGGCTCACCCATCCACTTGGAACGGTATTCGGCAAGCGACATAACCCCCATGGAAACCATGCGTTCATCGTGGGAGCGTTCGGCAGCCTCATCTGTGAGTATGCTGTCTTTGAAGTCACATATAAATTCATATCCGCTTTGGGTTTTGCCGGCATAAAAAGCAAGTGCCCATGCAAGATCATCAAGGCAGTCGCGCAAATTAGCTTGAATCGCCGAAACTGTATCAAATTTACGTTTCTTCGCCGTTATGATTTCTGTTGCCGTTTTAGCCACCATAGCAGGGTTGGAAATATCACCGTATGCAAGTCCAACAGTAAACTCAATGTTTCTCTTGTATTCTTCCAAGCCTGCAATTATAGCCTGCTCACGGAATTCGGGCGAATATTCTTTGAACAGCTCCGCATTATCGCCCATATCTATGTTAAGACCGCGATAAAGTCTGCGGTTAAGCTTTGGGAGCACCCATGACGGTTTCCCCTCCTCATGCGTTTTGCGAATCAGGGCTTTCTCATCAACATGTAAGGCTCTTTCGCCGGATTCAAATTCCCAGTCAAGCCGTCCGAATTGCGTATCAGCTTTGCGAATTATCTCTGTGGCACTATCAAAAATTGATACCCCGGCAAAAGTATTGTCTATGGTATTGGCTACCGGAACCACAAAATAACCGTATGCAGGGCGTGTTACACCGGAATATAAGACCTCCGGCATAATATTTGACCAAGCATCACGAACATTAAGCGCCGTTTCATATCCCAACTTGTCTTTGCTTCTGCTTATGAATGCCCGATTCACGATTCTCAGACCCTGAGCCGTAAGATCGTGCCATTCGAGCCTTGTGTAATATGTATCACCCTCCCGAACAACCTCAGGGAAGATCACGGATACCAATGCGCCCTCCGAATCATACCGTATAGGGCAAAACGCGCCCTGCGGAATATACTCCACAGACAAGTTCGGCGAAGGCTTTATACACATCGCACCTGTCGCAAGCGCCGACTGCATACGTTCGGAGATTTTGCGAAGCGCTCTCTGATACGGTACATCAAGTTGCTCGTTGCTTAGCGATGTTGTCATTTCAAGAGTTGCAATATTTGAAAATTCACGGGTTATGCCATTTTCAAGCCTCAGGGACTGCACATTGTCATTTACCCATGGCGCTTTTCCGGAATGCATGTCCGACCACAGTTTGATCCGCTGAAGCATATCTTCGCCAAGCACGGGATCCACACCCAATGCACTCTTTATTTCGGTGTTTCCGAACATCATGTTTACCAATCCTTTGACAAAATTAAAGAATCCCAATTTATTCTCCGCCTCTCTTCCACACGGATTCCATTGCATATCGGACCGCATCAATGCTGTGATTGTTCCGATCCGGATAACCGGTAATCACACTACCCTCTTTATCGCGGTCATATTCGTAATTAAGAAATTCCTCTGCGGTATACGGGGCGCGAACATTATCTATTACAATTTCGCGAAGCGATTGCAGCCATTTCATCGAATACTCAACCGAACCTGGCCCCTTTTTAGCGCCTCTCGCAAAAATGCCATATGATTTATAGTCACTCACCGACTTTTGCTCAGCCGAATCGCATGTTACGATCTCGTCAGCTCTTACGCCTCTGCGTTTCAGCTCTGCGGCAGTGTCTTCGTTTTTCATTTTATTTACACGGAATTCATCGAAAATGTATAGGGTATGCCTTGCGGCATCATAGTGCATTCTGCTATAAGCGTATGGGTCGGGATACCAACCCCAGTCTACACCATGATATATCCTATCAAAACGCGCCACTTCCTCATCCAAGATAGC